>CAZMRM010000220.1:0-3939 GCA_964568515.1 uncultured Chitinophaga sp.
CTGTTTTATACAATGTAAATGAAAAACAATAACAGCAATTTGGTGTTGGCACTGGATGGTCACGACGGCAGTGGAAAAACAACCCTTTCCAAATTACTGGCAGAAAAAATCGGTGGTGTATACATTCGCCCGTTTGCCGGTGATGCAGGAATTGAACTCATACAACACTTTGAGAAGAAGGATTATAAAAAAGTTTCTCTTTTTGGATATGAAATGATAAAGAGACATTATGATTCTTATAATAATGAGATATTGGTATATGACAGGCATTGGATGACCGTATTTTCTTTATTGCCCGAAACATACTGGAGTGATAAATTATGGAATCCGTTACCGGCTACTACCTTGTGTTTTTCTGATCTGAAAGGTACACTCACCCGCCTGAAAAAGCGTACTGAAAAATCTTATGAAGAAAGCTACCATGCCTATTATGTGGATTTGTACAGTAAGCTTGCAAAAAAATATCATGCAAACATTCTTAGAACAGATGTGCAGGATATAGAAACCTGTTTAAATAAGTTAATCGAATGGTATAAAATGTCATTGGTACTATGAAAATGGATGTAAACTTATTAAAAGAGCGATGGGGTAGAAAGAGTCTGACCATCGCGTTGGGAAAAGGAAGAGGATTTGAAGATATTCTTCAATCACTCATTATTGATCAGCAGGATGATTTTGTTGCCTTTGAAAAAGGATATATCCCAACGTATGCGGATAAATGTAATAATATTCATCTTGTTAAAGTCAGAAATAAGGATTTACCCTGGCTTTTATCGAAAGGATATGTGGATGTTGCATTGGGAAGTTCTGTCTGGTTTGATGAATCACCGCAACCTGCTTTGAAACAAATACAGGAAATGCCGTTTATGAAATGCCGTTTATCTGTAATTGCTGCAAAAGCCATAAAGATCAATGCGATTACAAGAATCTGTTCCAAGTTTCCAAACTTAACAAATCAATTTCTTCGTGAAAATAACTTGAATGCAAAACTAATGGTGATGGAAGGATGTCATGAAGTTGCATTGTCACTGGGAATGAGTGATGCGATCATTGATATTATTGAGACCGGAAAAACGATTGAACGTATGAATTTTATTGAACTGCAAAGCATCAAAACCATTACACATGGATTGTGGGCAAGAAAAATGGATGCAACACTTATTGAAGAAGTGATCACACAAAAAAAAGAGTTACGAATTTCGTAACTCTTTTTCTGTCAGGGAAAATGCTTAATAAGCAACAGCTCTTTTTACTGACTTGCTGTCGTCATTGGAGATGCCGATCAAATAAATTCCTTTGCCATATTGTTGAATATCCAATGGCCTGGAATAAGCACCACTGAAGTTATCCAATGTTTCTTCATGTACTTTTTGTCCTACACTATTAAATACTTCCAGCTTATAATTTGCTTTGGTGTTTGCATTAAAGGTAATATTAAAAGCTCCATCGCTTGGATTGGGGAAAATATTGAATTGTGAAACAGCTCCTGTCTCTGTGTCAATACCTGTTGTAGGTGCTTTTGGAACAGTACCTGAAATATTAAACCCCCCCAGAGATGCATAATCCGTGTAACCGGTAACACCGGTTCCATTTGCAACACCATCAATTTCTAAATAATAGGTACCGGCAGCAAGACCTGTTTTTGTAAGTGTTGCAGCCATGCTTGCATAAGTATTCGTAGTCACAGAAGGACTTTCAAGTGCCAGCTCCGTTCCGCTTGAGTTCAATAGACGTAATTGGATATTTAAGTTTGGATATGCATCCAGGTTAGGAGTTTTATAATATGGAGCAGCAGTAAGGGTGATATCGCCGGCACCAATGGTAAATTTCAGAACGTCTTTATCTGTGGTTCTGGAGATGATACCTTGATTTTTTTCTCCTAAAACCTTTCCATCCGGTTCAATCGTAAGATCTCCGGCTGCAGTGTAGGTATTTCCATAATCATCGTCTCTGTATCCAAAACCATTTGTTGTTGTAATAATAGACAAATCGTCTTCTTTATTGTTTGCACCGCTGTATTCACCTTTGCTCCATTGACCTACTACATTCGGATCGTCAATCTTTTTTGATCCGGTTGAATAGGCAGCTCCCATGATAGGGGCCCAGTTGTTGTGCCCTTGATAGTAACCAACACTACCAGTTCCGTCATGATTCAGACCAACAGTATGTCCTACTTCATGAGAAACGGTTTCACTGGTAACTTTTCCACCTGCATTGAACACCCAACAAGGGTCGTTTGTACACTCATCAAATGAGCTGATCCAGGCAATACCCCCGATGGCTTGTCCATCAGCAGCATCCAAGGTTTTTGTAACAATACACATTTTTTTCTTACAGATGTCGGCTTTATTAAACACCGAACGGTCGGTTGTAACGTTCACATCAAATGGAAGATAATCCTGTGCGGCCAGTTTCCAGATAATTTCTACTTGTGCATCTGTCCAGTTTGCCAAAGGTTGTGCATTGATGGTTCGCCCGCTTGCCCAATGTTTACTGGCAATTGTTTCGCCATCCAAATCAATATAAATTACATACTTGGAGTCGGGTTTACTTTCAAAAGATGGAATCGCAGTTGTTCTTGGAGCTTGTTTCGCAAGAGTTTCTTCGTCGAAAAGAGATGGAGGGATACGTTCGTAATCCATACAGACAAGAGACTCGATTGCAATTTCTTTAGCAATTACATTTCCACTGTTATCTGTACTATATTCAAAAGCTTTTCTTTCGGTAATCGAATGATAATAACCGGAAACGTTTCCGGAAGCATCTGTTGCCAAACTGAACGTTCCTTTTTTTCCGGCTCCTCCGGTAATCTCCACTTTCCCATTTTCTTCTGTTCTAAGGTTTACAGTACCTGCGAGATTTTCACCAGCAGGGGTGGGAAGTGAAAAATTTGCACCTATATCATGTTTATCCGTTGATAATGGAGATACATTGGCGATTGATTTAGAAAATTCGGTTGCCCGTCCCAAATTTTTAACGGTACCTACTTGACCGAATGCTAATCCGGCACAGGAGAGAAGTGCCATTGATAAGTAATTTTTTTTGATCATGTCTTTAATTTAATTTAACTAAGAATTATTATTGGTTTTGAGTTTTGATAATATCTAAGTTAGTCTGAAAGCAAAAGAGATACAATTTGACTTTGCTATATTATTAGTAAGCTGAATAGACATAATCGGTTTAATTATTTGTTAATATTGATTTTTTTATCATTTTTGAAAGTATCTTGAATGAGTTTTGCGCCCATGTTTTGAACATGCCCTGATCTTAGATTTAATGGTGGGTACTCAATTTTTAATTATGTTTTTGTTTCTTTGTCCTTTAGTAAACAAACACCATAATAAAACTGCCTGGTGTTTGTGAACCTGCTACGAACTATAAATTTTTAATTTTAAAAATGAATCTTATGGAAAATCTGACAATCACGCACACTGAAAACCTTACATTAAAAAATGCGGAAGCAGCTATTGCAGCGGCTAAAGTAAAGGCAAAGGAATTAAATACATTAATGAATATTGCCGTTGTTGATACAGGTGCTAATCTTATTGCTTTTGCTCATATGGATAATGCATGGTTAGGATCTATTGATATCGCGCAAAAAAAGGCAAGAACAGCGCGTTTGTTTAATATGCCTACCGGGGAAATCGGTAAACTTTCGCAGCCTGGAGGAGCTCTTTATAACATAGAACATTCCAATGGGGGACTAATCACTTTTCCGGGTGGAATTCCTATAAAAAATGCGAAGGGAACTGTTATTGGCGCCATTGGAGTTTCCGGTGATTCGGTACAAAATGACCATCTTGTTGCACAGGCGGGTGTTGATGCCATTAATAAATTGGCTAATAACAACTAAAGTTTAGATTAATTCTTTATAAATCAGAGAAGACCTCACTTCTCTGATTTATTATTAAAAATGTAGATGCTTTTTCCAATCGGGCA
>CAZMRM010000220.1:3949-4424 GCA_964568515.1 uncultured Chitinophaga sp.
GTGGAATCCAAACCCTTCCTTTGTTTTTGTTTTTTACTGATTTTATGCTTAAAAGCCAATGGCATCATTTTGTTGTAACAGTAATAAGAAACTAAAAAACGAAACGATTATGGACAGTATCAATAAAAATCAACCGGAAGAAAATCACAAAGATTTATCGGGTACGGCAGCAGTTAAAAAAATGAAGGAGCTGGTAGAAAAAGCCGAAACTTGCTTTTTTTGTACCGCAAAAGGCATTGGTGAATCTTCAGGATCCCGCCCTATGAGTGTTCAATTAGTAGATGAAGAGGGAAATTTGTGGTTCTTAAGTGCTGTAGACAGTCATAAAAACAAAGAAATAGCCATAGATCCTGAAGTGAAATTGTTTTTTCAGGGTTCTGCCCATTCTGATTTTCTTCAGTTAAGAGGACTGGCACATATTTCAAAAGACAAAGAAAAAATTAAAAAATTGTGGAAACCTGTTTTAAAAACCTGG
>CAZMRM010000220.1:4434-6424 GCA_964568515.1 uncultured Chitinophaga sp.
CTGGTTCACAGAAGGAGAGAACGATCCCAGAATTACCCTCATAAAAGTAGCACCAAGCTCAGGATATTATTGGGATAATAAGCATGGAAATGCTGTGGCAGGAATTAAGATACTGATCGGGGCAGTAGTAGGTAAAACACTGGATGATTCGATTGAGGGAAAATTAAAGATATAATACCGGGAAAGCGCTTTTGAAGATAAAGAGCGCTTTTTTTCTTTGATAATTCTTTTCTGATGCCCGTTATAATTTTGTTAAAAAACATAACAGGCTTAAACCTTTTTTGAAGTCTATTCGTCTACGGAACATTTAACAATTAATAAAGACAATTGTATGGATATTCAAACAGACGCACAGGAAGAAAGCATAAAACGGATAGCTTTTAATGAACTCAAAAAGGCACTGAGCATATATAAGGAACAAAAAGATATTTTAAAAAAAGAATTCATTCCCGAACTTATTTTGGATAAGGAAATTGTCAAAAAACTCGAAAGCCGGCTTAGTTTGTTAAATGCAAAAATAGCCACCATTGCACTAGCCCTTGCACAAACCGATCAATCCTTCTTTTTTTAACAGTATGATTTTTTTATTTTTTTTTAAATGGCCGTGAAAACGGTCATCTTTACAAAAAATAATTAAATGAAAAGAATAATAATAGTTTTAGGGATTTCGGCCTACATACAGGTTTTATGGGCTCAATCTTCAGAATCCACTTTACAGCCTGTTTCCTCCGATTGCCGGAAAGCCGTTAAAATTAATATTAGCAGAAACAGTGTATACGGTCCAACCGATCCTCCGGCAGGGTTTGGCGACATCCAGGAATTTCCTTCCAAGAAACCGCTTTTATTTGAAAAAGAACACCATACAGCCTGGTACCTTTTGTCAATTGCCAGAACCGGTGACCTGGTGCTGGAGGTGGTTCCTGAAAACTCAAAAGATGATTATGATTTTGTCATCTATTCCTATGATGGGAATACTTGTAAGGATATTTTTACATCCGGAATTGTGCCCGTCAGAAGCAACTTATCCAGGGTAGACCGATCCATTCTCGGAATCACTGGTTTAATGGCTAATGTAAAGCTAACCCATGTGGGAATGGGAATAGGAAATGCCTATTGCAAGTCGTTACCGGTAGAAGCAGGTGAAAACTATATGCTTGTAGTGGATAATGTTTATCCGGAAGGGAAAGGACACACCTTGTATTTTAATTACGTAAAACAAGTAGAAATCAAAGGAAAGATCGTGGATTCGGATAATGAGCCTTTACAGGCCGAAATTGTGTTGTCTGACAATTTTGGAAATGTAGTTGATAAAGTCAGAAGTGATGCAAAGGGCGAATACGATTTAAAGACTTTTATGAAAGAAGGGGAAGATTATAATTTATCCAGCCAGTCATCCACTACATTTATTGATAATAAAACATTAAACACCAATAAACTGAAGGCAGAGCAATCAACATTTGAGCAGGCACAGACCATATTGCCTGTGCTAAAGCAAGGTGCCAAATATAATCTTGGAAACATTACTTTTTATGGGAATATGGCAGAGCTCATTCCGGCGTCCTATCCTGCGGTAGAATCGCTTTATAATCTCTTAAAGCAGAATGAAAAATTGGTGATTCAAATTGAAGGACATGTCAATAAGGGGACAGTAAAAACGAAAAAAGATGAATTATTCAATCAGGAACTATCCGAACAAAGGGCAGTAACCATTTATAATTACCTGGTTAAAAAAGGAATTTCAAAAGAGCGTTTAAGCACAGTGGGTCTGTCGGCAAGTCAAATGATTTATGTAAACCCAAAAAATGAGCAGGAGCAGGAAGCAAACAGGCGGGTTGAAATCAAAATCACTTCTATGAATTGATACATAAAAGAGGGTATTCAAATACTTTTTAAAATACCGCTAACAGGGTATAGGAGTTCATCAATCGGAGGTATACTTTTGTTGTTTAGAATTATTCTAAACAGATAAATATTTTGCATCCAATTAAAA
>CAZMRM010000220.1:6434-6820 GCA_964568515.1 uncultured Chitinophaga sp.
AATAGTATTAGCTGATCCTCAATTTGTTACCCGAGCCGGAATAAAAACGGTACTATCTGAATTTTCTCAGTTTCAGATAGTCTCAGAGGTGAAAAACAGTTCTGAGCTATTAAAGGAAGTGAAAGCCAAACAACCGAATGTTATCATAATTGATTATAATATGCCTGGGTATTTTAAGATAGAGGATCTCTCTAAAATAAAATCACTTTCTCCCAAAACAAATATTATGGTAATATCCTCTGATCAGGATAAAAACAATATTTACAAAGTACTGGACAGCGGGATAAAGAATTTTATCACCAAGGAATGTGATTCCAATGAAATTGTTCAGGCAGTGGAGGCTACAGCCAAAGGAGAAAAGTTCTTTTGTGCAAAAGTGGTAGATA
>CAZMRM010000221.1:0-4497 GCA_964568515.1 uncultured Chitinophaga sp.
CGGGAAAAACAGTTAAAAAAATAATACATCAATAAAGAGAACAGTCAACACATGAGTCAGAATAAATACCGCCATTACCACCGTCATCCTGTTGTTTCCATA
Organism: uncultured Chitinophaga sp.; assembly: GCA_964568515.1. Classification (GTDB taxonomy): domain Bacteria; phylum Bacteroidota; class Bacteroidia; order 2-12-FULL-35-15; family 2-12-FULL-35-15; genus 2-12-FULL-35-15. The sequence goes on from CAZMRM010000221.1 coordinate 103, forward strand.
TTTTTACTATATATGCTGTTTACAGGGCCTCTTCTGCATGGACAGGGAAGTGCCGGAACAACAGGCCCCGGTTATTGTGTCGATTTTACAGCTAACCTGAGCAATGGAAATTATATTGATCTGGGGGCCTTGTCTGCAATTGATACAGGGAACTTTAGTGTTGAGATGTGGGTAAATGTAAATGACTGTAAAAATGACCCGCCTTTTTTCAGTAATAAAGACTGGTCATCCGGAAGTACGACAGGGATGGTTTTCGATGTGCATGATAATGGAACAAGGCTCCGGGTGAATCTGAAAACAAACAGCAGCACATTTCAGAATATAATAGTACCGGTTAATGCAAAAGGAAGAGGTTGGTTTCATTTTGCTGTTACCCTGGACCGTGCTACTTTTTTGAAAGTATACATTGACGGAGAAGTGAAAAGCACTATTTATTTTCCGGATGGACTGGCCGGCTCTTTTGCTTCAGCTTATACCTATAAGCTTGGGCAGGATGGTACAGGAAATTATACAGATGAAAATAATGTACCCATCCGCTTTGATGGAAAATTGGATGAAATACGCATCTGGCAAACAGAACGTACAGAGGAGGATATCCGTTCAAATATGTGTAAAAAAATTTCACCGTTCTCTCCCGGCTTGTATGCCTATTACCGATGCGACACACTTCAGGGAACGGTGTTAAAAGATATGAAAGGTACCCATCATGGAACCTGGAAAAATAGCAGTACAAGCAATTGGAAAATATCAGGAGCAGCAATAGGCGATACAAGTATATCGGCATATGCCGGATCCGATTGGAATGGGATAGAACTTTTTTTGTCTGATCCTTCATTTGGCGAAATGAAAATCAAAAATATCGTGGGGGTGGAAGGGTTACATTTGTATCAGATAAACGACAAACCTGCACTTATTAAAGGATTGAACACATTTTCTGACAATGGCGTTTATTACGGTGTGTTCCTGGCCGGTATATCAAATAGCAGCCGTTATGATGCTTTATTGAATTACACGCTTTATACAACGGCAACAGGAAATGAATCAACCCTTAAACTTTTTACACGTAATCAGAACAGCGATCATTACTGGAGCGAGTACCAGGCACAACAGGATCTGGCAAACAATATATTAACAAAAACGGGTGTCAAACGAAAAAAGGAATACATACTGGGAACAGATATGGGACAATCCTGCAAAGCATCGTCAACGGTTACATTGAGTGATCAAACAAATTCGTCTTGTATGGTTGGCTGGAGCGGAGGAAGTGCAAACAACTGGAATATCGCCTGGGGAGCCCAAGGTTTTGAACTGGGTACTGCCAACCAGGTAAACAATACGGCTTCCAATCCTCAAAACATTGCATCCTTATCGCCGGGAAATTTTTATGATTTTTATGTCCAGGATACCTGTTCACCAGGATCAGCAAGTTTTTGGGCCGGTCCATTTGAGATCTATTCCCTTAGCTGCTTCCCGCCTTCCAATTTTATAGCCAGCGACATTACCGAAAAATCAGCCTTGTTAACCTGGAAAGGAAACGGATATAAGTCGGATATTGAATGGGGACTGGCAGGATTCATTCTCGGACAAGGAATTCCCGACTCCACCGCCAATGATACTTTGCTTTTACAAGGCCTGTCAGCCAATACAAGCTATGCATATTATGTAAAAGGAAACTGCCCGGGTACAAACAACTATAACGGTCCTTTTACATTTAAAACATTAACAAAGTCCGGAGTAGAAAAAAATGAATTGAACAGCAATCTCCTGGTTTATCCGAATCCCGGAAATGGTGTTTTTGAAATCCTTTTGAATACAACAGCACATAAACAAGTGATGATACAAGTATTCAATGCACAAGGCAAACAGGAACTGAATACAATGGAGAGGAACAGAAACGGATCTGTTAAAGCTACCTATGATTTAAGTCACTTATCGAAAGGAATTTATTTCATACGGGTTTCAGACGGAACAGTGTCTGCTTCTAGATCCATCATTATACAATAAGGGTGAATAATTGATACTTGAAATGAAAAGAAATCTCAGAAATTACACATACAATTAATGGATATGAATGGAAAGGTTTTTTACGAAAATAATGAAACGCTGAGTATTCCGGTTTATACGCTGAAATTAAATACTTCCCAATTAGCAAAAGGGATTTAGGTAATGCAGCTAAGGACAGCTAAGCAGTTGTTTAATAAAAAAGTAATAATTGAATAATGAAAGGGATAAAAAAAAATATTTTTTCCGGTTTTCTTTTTACACTGATTTTTGCATTCCTGAATGTGAATGCTCAATCCGTTTCAGGAAAAAAAGAAGTAACACCTGCCTTGATGCATCCACCTCCAATACCTTATTTTTTAATTACAGGTGTTTGTTTGGGTGATACAACTTACTTTTATAACCGGACCGATATTGGTACCATTCAATGGGCAATAACAACGGATAAAGGCGATACCATTTACCAGGATACCAAGGATACCATTGCCTATTATTTTAAAAAGAGAGGTTCCTACAATATCTGTTTGACAGCAGACAATGGGCATTTGGCAACAAAAATAAGAACACTGCTTGTTGATACAATAACAAAGACGGATTTCTCCTTTCGTTATTGTTATGATATGTTTGATAATCTGTCCACCTGCAGTGATCAATACATATGGCTACTTCCGGATGGTTCAACGAGTACCTCGGAATTTCCGGATTATACATTTTATGCTCCCGGAACTTATACTGCCAAACTTGTTTCCATGAAAGGAACAAAAAGGGATACAACAGAAAAATCATTTACTATTAATGGAGATTCGATCGGAATGCCGACCGGAAAGTTTACATACAAACTTGTTGGCAGTCCGGATATTTTTGAATTTACGGCACTGGATTCTTTAGGGGGATATTATGCCTGGAATTTCGGAGACCAGGTATTTGATGATACTTCCGGCTATAAAGTAATTCATGCAATTGATAGAAGTGTGTATGACGGTTATGTGCAACTGTTTTTATACAATGATTGTGGTTCTGCTTTTCATGAGGAAGATCCGTTGAACCTTTCTGCTATCGGAGAAGAAACAAAAGCAAAACCAGGCATGGTTATTTTTCCGAATCCTGTAAGTGATGAAGTAACAATACGGATAGATAACTTACCGGTACACAGGTCAATTGTTATCAAACTGCTGGATGGAGTTGGTCAGGTAGTGAGAGAGGCTCAACTATCGTCGATCGCTGCCGGTGTTGATTATAAACTGGATATGCATTCCTTCGCAAAAGGAATTTATTTTTTACAGGTTCTTGATGGAAGATCTTTTTTAGTGGGAAGCAGGATCGTGAAACAATAAAGCGTAAAATCTAGTTTCTTCCATTTTCACCGGGATAAAGCATTTGAACCAAATCACTTTGCCAGAATTCTTTTGTTGAAATATCCATCACCGTTAATTTTCCGCTTGATGCAGCGCCGGTGTCTACATTCCAAACATTGGCCGCATTCATGGGCTCGTCCGTATTGTATTTTACGGTTTGTGTATGACCAATGAATATTTCCTTAAAATGTTTTAAGCGTTTGGGATACAGGAGCGAGTCTTTACCAATTCGTTTATCCATCGCTACAGCCAGCTCCCATAAGGTTCGGTCCCAGCTAAGTGTTTTAGAAAACATTTCTTTCTTTGGACCTCCGGTAGCGGTAAAGCCTGCATGAACAAACAGGTTTTTATCATCATCCATGTGGTAATCCTGCAGGCGCTCAAAAAATTCCTGGTGTTCGAGTTTTGTATTCAGGTCGGCTTTGTTGTAGCTTTCAACAGTTAATGCTCCTCCGTTGACAAGCCAGGTAGGATCCGGATCGTCTCTCACCAGCCATTCTCCGCACCAAATGTCGTGATTGCCTTTCAGAAATATACAGGTATGATTTTTCTCCAGTTCCATTAAAAACTCTATGACCTCGAATGATTGACTCCACCCATCTACATAATCACCAACAAAAATGAGCTCATCCTGTGAGGATAGGGTTGCCCTTTTCAATACTTGTTCAAGAGCCAGGAAAGCACCATGAATATCGCCGATAACGAGTGTTCTTTTTTTCATTTTTTATTTTGTACAATTACAATGCCTCAACAGATTTTTTAAATATGCCTATTTTTTTACCTTTATTCAAAAAAACGAAGCCATGAAAAAACCTGTAGATACTGATTCCTACATCGCGAATTTTCCAAAGGAAACACAAAAACTATTGCAGCAAGTTCGCAAAGCAATTCAGGAGGCAGCACCAAAAGCAGAAGAAGTGATCAGCTATGGAATGCCTGCATATAAATTAAACGGACCCTTGGTTTATTTTGCCGGATATGAGCATCACATCGGTTTTTATCCCACAGGATCAGGAATTGCGGCCTTTACAAAAGAAAT
>CAZMRM010000221.1:4507-6777 GCA_964568515.1 uncultured Chitinophaga sp.
GAAATTGAAAAATACAAAAGTTCCAAAGGCGCCGTTCAGTTTCCATTGGACAAACCTGTTCCGGTTACGCTTATCAAGCAAATGGTGAAATTTAAAATCGCTGAAAATACAGAAAAGGTAAAAGCAAAGAAAAAGAAATAAGTAATTCCTGAATAACCGAAGTCGGTTACAATCACCCATCTATATAAGTGTATGCACTTTCCTGGATCATATTAAAATTTGTCCTTTCTTATCTATATTCTTCCCCTTAGTGCAAGACACAGATGAACCTCCCGGCAAGAAGCTACAAGATAGAAAAATCCGGCAGAAAGCCGGTGTTCCTGATTAAAAAACAACTATCCTGATCTTTGATAGAAATCCTGTATTTTTGTTTCAAATTATGTAAAGGGCATGCAGATCAATAATTCTCCGCAAAAAAAGAAAATACCTTATCCCATTTCATCTCCACTGGTTAATTATTTGAATGAAGCCGGAAGAACGCAGCCGGTTTCTGTCCAATATCCCGATTTACTCCGTTTCACCAATACCATGAATCTGATTGACAAACATGGAAAGGATACCTTGTGGCTAACCGTATCGTATTCACAATCTGAAATGGAAGAACTGAACCGCGAGTTGACAGGAATCTATGCTTCCCTGAAAACAAATGGTGATGTAAAGGTAATGGAGCACCTTCATGTGGACCGGATTGATTTTTGCACCTTTGGCAATTCCAAGCCTTTCCGTATCAAGATCATCAACAACTATAATGATAATTATGACTTTTATTATATAAAACTTGCTGATGCTTCCCGTGTATATGGGCTGGAATGGGAGCATATCCTTTCTCCCAACCGTATTAATTATTTTGTACATGGACAAACACTCATTGAGGAGCACATTGTGGGAATACCCGGTGATCAGTTCATTAAAAATAATCTGAGTGACAAGGACCTGAATTCAACACGGCTGGCAAAGGAATTTGTAAAATTCAATGAACGTTGCTTTGTTCGTTTATTAGGGGACATGCGTTCCTATAACTATGTGATAGATGTAACCCCTGATTTTGAAGATACGCAATACCGTATACGTGCCATTGATTTTGATCAGCAATGTTTTGAAGGAAAGAAGTCGCTTTATTCCCCCCAATATTTTAAAGAAAATTTACCCTATGTGGAAATGTGTATGAAATTTTTGAATGCGAACACAGCCAGGCAGTACCAGTCGGAGGAACGCGCATTGATTGCCAAGCGTATCAGAACTTCCAAATACCGTGTCAATCAATTGTTAGAGGTAATGATGAAAGATGATTTATCGACACCCGAGAAAATAAAAAAGCTGAGAGAGGAGCTTACTAAGCACTATCAGAATGATTCCTTTAAAAAATGCAAAAGCATGGGAGAAATTATGAAACAAAGCTTAAGTATGTTGTCGGGTGTGGTATAACAGCCCATCCTTAGCGATCCGAATCAGAGTGAGATGAGGAGCAGGAGTGATCCCATCAGAAACCCTGATTTACCTCTGGTTTGTTGCAGTTGCAGTGCGGAAATAATCCTTATTTCCGGCATTTTGTATTCCAACCGGGATCGTTTTGTACCCCAAAAACTATCAATTATGCTTGTCCGGGTGAAAAGTTCAGCCGGTATATTTTCCGGATCCTTCGTACAAAATCCATTTTTATAGTAAAAACCAGCTCAATTAAAAACGTGTTGATGTATTAATTAAGCAATTTATGAATATTTAATGGGTGATTTTACCAATCAGAACCGGTATAGTTTGCATTTAGACAGATCCTTGCTTTTTTTTGTATAGATATACATACAGGTAGTATCCAAACTGCTTCTCTCTCCAGTTGACGACTTCATTACCATTAGTCAAACATTCCGGAACTTCCGGAGTGTATCCTATACGGATTTTATAATAGTTGATTGCGATGAAAAGTAAACAAAACTTAGTACTGTTCATTTTAGTGTGTTCCTGCATTTTTACAAGGGCACAGAACTGTCCGCCAACACCTCAGATTGATTTCTTAGATTCACAGTTTGAACACACACCTGTCAATTCCAATATCGGATCAGACTGGATCAGCTGCGGGGGAGATCCTTCCGATCAATGGGGGACAGCCGATATACAACCCATGGCACCACCAACCGGTGTTCAGATTGGTGTGAATGTGCCTCCGAAAGCAGGGAACGGAAAGAGCTATCTGGGCTTTTTTGCCTGTTGGGACCGGAATAAACCTGCAGAAAAAAATTATAACTGGCAGGAGATCATTTATCAAAAGCTTGGCA
>CAZMRM010000222.1:0-801 GCA_964568515.1 uncultured Chitinophaga sp.
GCCTGTGGGAGTGTCTTCCTCGCAGGGATACATTCAAAGTCTCTTGAATTTTTTGTTTTTGTTTTCAAGACAAAAAGAAAAAGAAGAGAATAAATTTGGGACAAAGTTCCCGATACTCACTTAAAATTATTTACGGATATACCGCTCGTGATAGCGGTTTTTATTTAGCTTTGCGCTACCATTTTTAACTTTCTTTTACCAATTATAAAATTTTTATCCGAATGAAAACAATGTTTAATCCAAGAACAGGTATACTGGCAGCAATGATTATTACTGCAGGTGCCTGGAGACTGTTGATTGCCATTGGACACGGTCCGCTGGGGAACTTTACACCTCTTGGGGCCATGGCACTTTTTGGAGGCTGCTATTACACCGAAAAATGGAAAGCCTACCTGATTCCTTTATTAACCTTATGGATCAGTGATTTGTTCTTGTGTTATTTTGTATACTATCATAAACTGGTATTATTTTATGATGGCTTTTACATTACCTATTTAAGTTTTGCCCTCATGGTGTTGTTAGGTTCCTTTATTAAAAAAGTAAGCATCAAAAATATAGCATTGGCTGGCATTGCGGCAGCACTGATGCACTGGCTCATCACTGATTTCTTTGTTTGGATGGATGGTCGTTTGTATCCAATGACCTGGCAAGGTCTGGTAACCTGTTACACGGTAGCACTGCCTTATCTGAAAAATATGACCATTGCGAATTTATTATTCGGAGGAATCATGTTTGGATCATTTGAATGGATACAACGCAAATATCCGGTGGTGCAACACAACAGTTAATGAACGCCAAAAG
>CAZMRM010000222.1:811-6765 GCA_964568515.1 uncultured Chitinophaga sp.
TACATAACGTACAAAAGGGTTCAGCTGCTCGTAAGAAGGGCGGCTGATGGTGCGGCGGTATATCAGGTACGACCTCATATCAAAACCGGCAATTTTAGCCAGCTAAACAATGTATTACCGGTATGGCAGTTCAATTTTGAATATCCATGCAACTACTGATGCCAAAATTGCATCCGTAAAGAAGTGAATAGTTAGAATTATTACTATATTCACAATAGTAATTGATTAATCTCCTCCCCTTAATCTACTATTGACAGTTCGTATGCAGGTACTCTTGCACCCTTACTGTATCATTTTAAATTTATTTAATACCGATAGCAAACACGTGTTTATTGTTTGTTCTTGCGGTATGTTAATGAACAAAAAAAGAGATCTATCATTCATATCATGAAGTCATCAGCCGGGAGTCAATCGTTAATGGTTAAGCTAGCAGTATGCTTATTGTTTGTACCATTCTCATTTATACGTGCTCAGGTATTGGTATGTGATGGAGCCAAGGGTCCCAATTTATTTACCAACTATAACAATGGAACTTTCGGGAAAGGTGTTCCTCAAAACAGTGGTGCCCTTGGAGGTGCCACTACCTATACTTATATTCCCATCAGCTGTTCAACCCCCAGTGATGGTTATTATAGCGTTGCCAATTCAACCGATTGCTCGGGCACCGCGGGAAAAGTATTCGGAACCTGGGATGTGATCGGTGATCATACAGGTGCTGCCGATCCCATACAAGGAAACCCGCCACCTAAACCTGGTACCAGTGCAGGGTATATGATGGTGGTAAATGCAAGTGTGGGTAAAGATATTGCGGTTGCAGACAGCATCCGTGGTTTATGTCCCAATCAGGTATACGAATTTCAGGCATGGATCCGGGTTCTGAATCCTCCGGGTGGTTTTATCCTGCCCAACCTTATGTTCATGATCAATGGAACGGATGCTTATGCAACAGGGGATGTGAAAGAAACGACCTGGAAAAATGTGGGTTTTACATTTACTGTTCCTGCCAATCAAAAGGCCATTCGTGTTGCCATTCGTAACAATGCACCCGGTGGAATGGGAAATGACTGGGTACTGGATGATATCAGCGTAAACACCTGCAATGTGAAAGTAAAAATAAATGCAGATTCGGTGATCAATGTTTGTGAAGGGGCCACCATCACTTTACGGGATACCATTACTTCTGTTACCGGTACTTCTTTTCCTTATTACAAATGGCAAAAAAGCAAGGATAATGGAAATACCTGGACGGATGAAAGCCCGGTACTCACCGAAACAACCGATCCCAAAAAATATGTTGCCACTTTTCCTCCTTTCATTGCAACAGCCGGTATGAACAATTACCTGTTTCGTCTGGCTGTGGCTACCGATCAGGATGTGCTGACTAAAAATGATGAATGTGATTTTGCAGCTATTAAAATAACGCGCCTGGTGGTACATCCCAATCCGGTTATCAAAGCCACTTCCGATACCATTTGTGAAGGCGACACCGCCATACTTACCGTTACCGGTGCCGACCTGTTTAAATGGAGCCCTGCTGCCACCTTGAGTAGCGATACCGGAAAAACGGTGAAGGCCACTCCAAAAACAAATACGACCTATACCATCATCGGGAAAACACTGGCCGGTTGTCCGGATACAACAACGACCACCGTCATCGTGCGTCCCCTGGTTGCGGATGCCGGACCAGATGTACACATTTGTCCGGGTGACAGTATTCAGCTTCATGCATCCGGTGGTACTACCTACAGCTGGAGCCCTCCACTCGGATTGAGTGATACCAGTATTGCCGACCCTTATGCCAAACCACCTGCTACCACTACTTATACTGTGACCGTAAGTTCCGGTGTTTGTGTAGATACCGATGAAGTGACAGTAACCTTAAATCCGCCTATTTTACTGAGTGTTGACAGTTTACCTCCTAAATGTTCAGGAGGAAGTGATGGCCAGGCCACAGTGATACCAGTCGGGGGCTCCGGTGTGTTCACCTATGAATGGTCACCCGGCGGCGCAACAACAGCCAGCATGAACGGGACACCCGGCACTTATACCGTTATTGTCACCGATCAGTTTGGCTGTAAGGACACTGCTTCTACCATTATACCGAATCCAGCGCCTATCGGCGGTTTAACCAGCTTTGTTACCTCCAACTGCAACAAGCCCGATGGTGCGGCAAGTGTTGACTCCATATGGGGAGGAACACCGGGTTATACCTTTTCCTGGAACACCAGCCCGGTACAAACCACACAAACAGCAGTAAACATTGTTGCCGGCAACTATAATGTAACCATTACGGATGCCAACGGATGTACGGCAGTGTTAACAGCAGTGGTACCCAACACCCCCGGGATCAGCTCCAGTGTTGCATTCAGCAATGTGCGCTGTTTTGGCGGAAATGATGGCAGCGCAAAAGTAACCGGGGCAGATGGAGTAGCACCTTATACTTATGTATGGAGCAATACACAAACAACCGATACAGCCACTAACCTGGCAGCAGGTACTTATACGGTTCTGGTGACAGATGCCAGGGGTTGTCCGACGACCAGCACTGTTACCATCACACAGCCAGCAAAAATCAATGTGGAAACAAGGGACACCAGCATCTGTCCCTTGGGAACTGCTGTACTCACCGCCAAAGGATCAGGAGGAACAGGGACACTCAACTATACCTGGAACCCGGGTGCAGCAACAGGCAACAGTATTCCGGTAAGTCCGGCAACTACCACTACCTATAGCATACTCGCTACCGATGCCAATGGCTGTACCGGAGAAACAATGGTAACAGTAACCGTTCATGCCAATCCTGTTATTACCGTTGCCGGAGATACTATTTGTTCAGGTACCAGCACCCAGCTGGTAGCCAGCGGAGCAACCAAATACAGCTGGACACCCAGTACCGGCCTGAACACCACCACAGAAAATTTAGTAACTGCCAGTCCGGCTACCACCATTACCTATACCATTACCGGTGTGGATAACAATGGCTGCAGCAGTTCCACAACAGTGGATCTGTTGGTAATTCCGGCTCCTGTCATTACAACCACTGGTGGTAATGCCTGCCCCGGTGATACGATACACCTTACAGCAGCCGGTGCCCTCAGTTACAACTGGAGCCCTGCAGGAGGATTAAACACAACCACCGGAAATGCTGTTATTGCAGCCGTTTCAACTACCACCACATATACGGTAACAGGAAAAGGCCCTAACGGCTGTAGCTCCACTGCAACTGCAACCGCTACGGTGAATCCTGTACCAGAAGCAGCAATAAGTGCCAGTCCGAATCCTGCCAGTACATTTTATCCGACTATTCATTTTACAGATATTTCCGGAGGTGATCCGGTAAAATGGAACTGGAGCTTTGGTGATGCAAAAAAATCAACATCTACCAAACAACATCCTTCCTTTACCTATCCCGATTCCATTGAAGATTACAGGGTACAATTAATCGTGAGCAATCAGTTCGGCTGTATAGATACAACCGAGTTAATAGTTGGTGTTAAAGGAGAATACTCCTTTTATATTGCCAATACATTCACACCGGATGGAGATGGCATCAATGATGGTTTTGCTCCTAAAGGAACAGGTATCGATCCGGATGAATACGATTTCTGGATCTTCGACCGCTGGGGCAATATGATCTATCACACCACACACTGGGGCGATCACTGGGATGGAAGGGCACATGGAGGAGAAAACATTGCACAGATTGATACTTATGTCTGGAAGGTACGGGTCAGAGAAAGGGATACCCATATCAGACACGATTATATCGGGCATGTGAACCTTGTGAAGTGACCAACCACAGGCTTGTTGTGCCGGCTCAATAATTCACACAGAAACTTCGCTTATGCCGTGGAAGCAAACTTATTATGCTTAAAAAGGCTGTTCTGACCAGAACAGCCTTTTGTAAATTTGATTAATTCGAAGGACCCCCATTTTGAGTATCGAATAATGTATCGTGCCCATAGCCCGATTGGCAATTTTGTGTTAAAACTTGAGTTTGAGTAGTACCACCGCCAATGATTCTTTTTAGTTTAAAGGATCTAGCTTTACAATTGTTTCTTTTAGAAGAACAATTTTCTTAGAATCGTTTTTGTTTTTTTTCATAATATTTTATTTTTGATTAGTATGTGACCGCTAATTTAACTTCTCAATTTTAATTGAAGGAACAATATATAATTGTTCACATAAGTAAGTTAAGAATTGAAATAGTTAAACATTCAATTCAAATAGAAAAAAAGGGCATTCGTATAATAATCAAATTATTGATTCAAAAAAATCAATAATTCCGTATACTTGCCTCATGTATAAGAAGATAAAAGAATTTCTCTTAAATAGAATTCCTAAACAAACTCTAAAAAGGCACTTAATTATTTGGGCATTGGTATTAATTAAGTTTACTTTTTTTACTTCAATTGTTGGAAGTATCCTATCTAAAGTAACTTGGGTAGCAACTTTAATGATTAATTTTTCTTTCTCGTATTATTTTTTCATAATCTATATATGGCCAAACATATTTGACAGAAAAAAATATCATTATATTTTTCTTGTTATTTTAAATGGAGTATAACCAGCTAACACCGACATTAAAATTTCAGGACTTCTCCAAGCTACTCCATTTTCTTGATGTTCTGTTAGCCAATATCTACTAAAACCTAATTTGTCAATTGATTGAGCAAATTCAACTGTATGCTCTATCATGGAGAGGTGTGATCCTAAAACATTTCCGAAATCCAGAAAACCTATTTCCATATCATAGTATTAATAGCTAAATCAAAAATAGATTATCCCAATTGGATGCCTTATGGTCTAGTCTTGATAATAATACTAAGCCTATTCCCGTGATCCCTTCTAAAGTTCCAACAGAATTCAGCCAACCTTCATTGTGATGAAAAGATTTATATCCTGCATAACCATCTGAAAACGTTGCTTTATTAATGGTGACATTTATCCAATAGTTAGATTGATACAGAAATTGCTTAAAGTCAGTAAGTTTAAATACTTTGTAATACAAATAGGCTAAGCCTGAGCTCCCATGGCAAAATCCGGCATCATAAACACTTTCTCTATCTACATCCATTCTATCCAACGTTTTCTGTAATACAGCTATACTTTCGTTATACCAATTTTCATTTTTTACTAGAATCGAGCTATTCAAAAGAACTAATCCTCCTGATAAATCGCCATAGCACCACGCTAACCTGCTATAATTCATCTTATCATTTGGGGTGTTCCAAGTAGGAAAGGAGTTTAATTGATTATTTGCTTGTTTATTGCTCAAAATAAATTCATTTATTTTAACAAGTTGCTCTTTCAAATAATGCATTTGCTCAGGTAAAAGATTACTTAAAATGACATTATTTAAAAAAGATACGATACTAAAAATCCCATGAGCCAATCCTAAATTGATTCCTTTTTCTTCTTTTTCTCCTATATTTATTGAAGTTTCCCAATAAATTCCATAATTATTTTTTTTAGAAATCTCTACTAATTTTATAATAAACTCAAGTAAAGTTTTCGTATCAGACATTTTTAGAAAATAATATGCTATACCTAATCCTCCGTGAAGAAAATCTATATTTCCTTCTTCAAGACATTGAAACATTTTTCTTTTTAAATAATCATTAAAATCTGCAAAAATTTTTTGAGTATGAATATCTATAATTTGATTCTCGGATAAATTTTGAACAACACAGCCTAATCCTGCTAAACCATTTGAATAACTATAAAAAATATTCCCATTTTCTATATCTTCAATACAATTATATAATAACCTCAATGCTAAATCTGCGGCTCTTTTATCATTTGAATACCTATAATAATAAAATAAAAAAAGCGCTACTCCAGATTTTCCTCCTGTAAAACCTAGGTCCAATGATGAAAGATCTAATGAAATTATTTGATTACAAATTTCTAAAAACTTATTCTTAGCTGGAATAACATCCATTTCTTTAAAC
>CAZMRM010000223.1:0-6706 GCA_964568515.1 uncultured Chitinophaga sp.
TTTTCTTTTAATGTTAAAGGAGGAAGATGCGAAACTTGTCAGGGAGCCGGCTTAAGAACGATTGAAATGAATTTTCTTCCGGATGTGTATGTGAATTGCGAAACCTGCAATGGAAAGAGATACAACAAAGAAACACTGGAAATTCGTTTCAAAGGAAAATCGATTAGTGATGTTCTCAATATGACCATTGACATTGCTGTTGATTTTTTTGAATCCATTCCTTCCATTCTACAAAAAATAAAAACATTAAAAGAAGTTGGATTAGGATATATTACATTGGGACAACAAAGTACCACACTCTCGGGAGGCGAGGCACAACGTGTTAAGTTAGCCACCGAACTATCGAAACGAGATACTGGAAACACTTTTTATATTCTGGATGAGCCAACTACAGGTTTACATTTTGAAGATATCCGTATCTTGCTGGAAGTGCTGGATAAGCTGGTAGATGGAGGCAATACGGTTCTGGTAATCGAACACAACATGGACATGATCAAAGTAGCGGATCATGTAATAGACCTTGGATTGGAAGGCGGAAATAATGGCGGAACCATTCTTTGTGAAGGTGCACCGGAAGAAATTGTCAAAGATAAAATCAGTTACACTGCAAAATTTCTAAAAGCAGAACTTCATTGAAAATAGGATTTCAGGACATACTAAAAGTCAAGCTATATGCAACACTTACACAATTTTTATTAAAAAGATAGATTCAACAATAGTACCCTTATGAAAAGGTTACGATTTCGGCTTTAAAAAAATGAACAATCGTAAGAACCTAATAAACAAGCATTCGTAGAAATAATTGTTTAATTATTACTACACCCCAATCATTTTTATATGACAAACCAAGAAGAAGATAAAATAAGGCAAGCCTTTGCCAACAAAGACTGGAATGATATAAAAGCAACAGATTCCTGGCAAATTTTCAAAATCATGAGTGAATTTGTGGAAGGGTTCGAAAAAATGAGCCGGATAGGCCCCTGTGTTTCTATCTTTGGTTCTGCCAGAACAAAACCTTCAAATCCTTATTATCAGCTTGCCGAAGAAATCGCTTTTAAACTTACCAAAGAAGGATATGGTGTGATCAGTGGCGGTGGTCCCGGAATTATGGAAGCTGCCAATAAAGGTGCAAAAGCAGGCGGAGGAAAATCGGTAGGATTAAATATTGTTTTGCCTTTTGAGCAAAGTTCCAATCCTTTTGTTGACAATGACAAAAACATCAACTTTGACTATTTCTTTGTTCGTAAAACAATATTTCTTAAATACTCCCAAGGCTTCATTGCCATGCCAGGGGGGTTCGGTACAATGGATGAATTGTTTGAAGCGATCACTTTGATACAAACCAATAAAGTAGCTCATTTTCCTATTGTGCTGGTAGGACGAAAGTATTGGGATGGCCTGCTTAAATGGGTCAGCGAAACGATGCTTTATATGGAAAGCACCATTAGTGAAAAAGATCTTGATCTGTTTAAGGTAGTTGATACTGCTGATGAGGCAGTGGAAATTATCAATGAATTCTATTCCAAGTATCTGTTGAAGCCCAACTTTTAAAAAATCAGGAAGGATCCGATTCTATAACCACCTCTTTAAACGGATTTCTGGGGATCCATTCTGCAGGTTTCAAATAATCAACGAATGGCTTGATAATCCTGTTGGATAAAGGATTATGGTGCCGTATATAACACTTTAATTCAACGGCTTCTGCTCCAATTGTACTTTTTATCTCGGATGCGGTTCTTCCTAAAAATAATTGAGAAGCAGAAAGGGAAATGCTTTCCTTTACATAATCATATAATATGTTTTGGTATAGTTCGAGTTGTTTATTCAGATCATAATCAATCCCGACAAAGTGTGCTTCAATAGCCATATTCAATATAAAAGAGGAACGAAAGCCCACTAATCTGCTTTCATAATAGTATGCAGTAAAAATAAAATTATCTGCAAGTTTTTTTTTCATTTCCGCAAAATAGCCAGCCGGAAGCGTAGCGAGTCTGAATTTTGCTTTTGAATGAACATTTTTATATAACTGAGCGATTTCTTCTTCATTTTTTTTTATCTCCTCTACCGTAAAATCTTTTCTTAGCAACTCTTGTCCTTTCTTTATAATGCTTTTGGCCCGATGACGGTATTTTTTACTCATTGCATTCAAATAGGAATCAAAATCGTCCCATTGAATTTTTAAAACCATATTGGGTTCCGCAAGAAAATCATGATAATTAAATTCTTCCAGCTCATCCAGTGCACTGTCTTCTGTAACATGAAAATCTTTCACAAGAACAGCTGCGATCTTACCTCTTAGTTTTTCCGTTTTGCTAACGGTGTAAATAACATCTGCAAGCGCATCCATCAGTTCTCTTCTATTAACATTCGGAATATGGGTAAATCCATGTTCTCCGCTAATGAAAGAATTGCCACAAACAAGGAGACGCATGTTGATTTTATCAGCATTTCGTTTTAAATGCTTTGTCAGGTGTTTTTGTATATAACTGGTAATACGACACATGGCCTCGTTATTATCCAGCTCCATTAAGCTATTAAAGTTATCAGTGTTAAAATCAATCACCTGAAAATAAGCGATGGCCGCAGGTTTTCCGGATGCATATACTATACAATAATGAAAGCGCATGTTATCTGCATGCGCTTTTTCCCAGACGTCTAAATAAGAAAGTTTTAAAAATTCACTGCCATATGGTACTATAACATTCCAATCATTTTTATTGATGGAATTAATGTTGTCAACTATTTCAAAAGAATAGCCGGACGAACTCTTTTGAATGGAACATTTTTTCTTATTGGCAACCTTACTGCAATGAATCAGCATCAATTTTTTTGAATTATTTATAGTAAAATTAATTCAAAAAATTGTATTACCATCGTTAAAAGAATTATTTATGGGATCCATTTGTTTTTACAAAATCTGCCATCATTAATTCTTTAATATATTTTACAGGTGCGCTTCCATAACTTAAAAACTTTTCATGAAAGGATTTGAGATTAAACTGGTCGCCCATTTTCTTTTTTAATTCTTCTCTGAAATCATATATTTCCGTGTAACCCGTAAAATAAGAGCAAAGCTGGACCTGTGTAAGGGTCGCTCTTTTCCATTTATTTTCTGCTTCGGTATTTTGCTGAAAACCTTCTCTTATTAACAGGTCCAATGCATCCTCTTTGCTAAGTTCCTTGGTATGAACACTGTAATCCAAAATAGTATTACAGGTGGCTCTTAAGTTCCACTTATAATACATCAGCCACATTTCATCTTCATTATTTCCATAACCATTTTCAAGCATCATTCGCTCCGTATAAACCGCCCAGCCTTCAACCATTGCCCCGTTTCCAAATACAGATTTGATCAAACTGGGACTTTGGTTGCTATATACCAGTTGGGCATAATGACCTGGGATGGCTTCATGAATATTCAGAATTTGAAGTACATAATGGTTGTATTCTCTGAGATAACTTTCTACTTTTTCTTTATCCCAGCCGGATAAACTACCTACGTTATAATACGTATTTCCACTTTTATCATAAGGTCCCGGAGCAGAAATGGATGCGCCTGCCACTCCTGCCATATAATCTGGTTCCTTGCGTACAACAAGGGGTTTGGAAGGATCCAGATAAAGTAAATCTTTCTGTTTGATAAACGCTGTTAGTACAGGGATTTGTTGTTCAATAGCAATCTGAAACGAATCTTTGGTGGTATGTTTTACTGAAATTTTATCAATAACATCTTTTATAAGTGTTAATTTATCAGCTGGTTTGGCAGAGTTTCCAAGATATTTTTGCCATAAACGATCAGCCAGAATAAACATTTTTTCGTGCAATTCCTTTTTATGAGCAATGGCTTTTTCATAAATTTCATCAGCGGTATACCCCGACTGAATTTCATACTGAAATTTTTTAGCATAAAGCTCCTTGCCTAGCCTAAAACTTCTGGGTGTTTTGTTATCTAATTTTCGTAACCAATCCACATATTCATTGATCGCCCGAACAGCATTTACAGAACGATCCAGTAGTTGTTTTTTTTCTACCTGACCAAGCTGGGACTTTTTCAGAGCCATTCGTAAATCTTTCACAAATATAGACACCCCACCCAGGTTCTGATCAATGGCAAGTTGTGTATGCTCCAACGTTGGATTTTTTACCAGTTTTTTAGCTGCCTCATAATAAGCGGGTACATGTTGCAGCTTAAGATTGAAGTTATGTAACCTTACATCCAATGAATCATATGTACCATTTAAAAGTTCAGCAAAATAATAAGATACATTATGAACGGACGGGTTCCATTCATATTCACGCTCTTCCTGCGCTTTCCAACGCATCATATTGAGCTGGTTCTCAATGATGTAATAATCTGTTTTATTATTGTCCGACAATTCATCGGACCTGTACATTTTGAGAGAATCCAGGTTGGCTTCAATGAACTGAAGTTGAAGGGCTGCATTCTTTTCATCCGGAATGGTTAAAATACTATCATACTTATGGTATCCTGCCTCTATAGCTCTATAAGGGAACGATTTCCAGAACAACTCTATAAATCCATTTTTATACTTATCAAACATTTCATTCGAAGAAGCAATTGGGTGCTCACTTTCTTCAGAATGTTTTTTATCCTGGTTACAGGATACTATTGCTATTAATAAAATGACGATTGAAATAATTTTTTTCATGTGAATGGATATTTTGAATGGCTCTTCTTATTGAACGGTTTCTTTTAAAAAGTTATCATCTATTATCATCTAATAAAATATACTACAAATAAAAACAATTCTTAGTAATTGCTGCTTCCGTTTATACTTTCTTTTTACCATTGGTCATTTTACTCCCCCTGTTTCATTAATTATTCTATTTTTACATTCCTAAAAACTTAAAATGCATGATCTCTAAAAAATTAAGCCCCTTATTACTTTTAGCTATTTTAGCCGCATGTGGCGGATCTGATAACAAAACCGAAGCTAATATAAGCTACCCGAAGACACACAAAGTGGACAGTGTGGATACTTATTTTAATAATAAAATTGAGGACCCGTATCGCTGGCTGGAAGATGACCGTTCAAAAGAAACAGCAGATTGGGTAAAAGCTCAAAACAAGGTTACATTTGACTATCTTTCCAAAATACCATTTCGAGATAAGGTCAAAGAGCGTTTGACAAAGATCTGGAACTTCGAAAAACGCGGTGTTCCTTTCAAAAAAGGCAAGTATTATTTCTTTTATAAAAATGACGGGATTCAAAATCAAAGTGTTTTGTATGTTCAGGAGGGCCTGAATGGTACTCCAAAAACATTGCTTGATCCAAATACCCTGGCTGCAGACGGAACTGCCTCTCTGGGTGACCTCAGTATTAGCAAGGACGGACAATACCTGGCATATTCAATTAATCGTGCGGGTAGCGACTGGAGTGAAATTTATGTGATGGAAATTGAAACCGCTAAAAAACTTTCGGATGAGATCAAATGGGTGAAATTCTCAAATATTGCCTGGAAAGACAAAGGCTTTTATTACAGTGCTTATGATGCACCAAAAAATGGCGGCAGTGAGCTATCTGCTAAAAATGAATTTCATAAAGTATTTTATCACCAGTTAGGAGATTCCCAGGAAAAAGATCAGCTCATCTATGAAGATAAATCTTATCCTTTACGTAACTATACCGCAGCAACAACGGATGATGAACAGCTGCTATTGATTTATATCAATGAATCTACAAGCGGAACTGCTTTAACGGTAAAAGATCTTCGTAAAAAGGGTGGAAATTTTGTTTCGTTGATTGATAATTTTGAAAACAACTATTCTGTAATTGACAACAGCGGAAACAATATCTATGTGATCACTGATAATGGTGCTCCTAAATACCAACTGGTAGAAATGGATTATACCAAAAAGACACCTTATGCTTCCTGGAAAAAAATTATTCCTGAAACAGATGATTTACTGGAAAATGTGACTTTATGCAAAGACAAATTCATTGTTGATTATTTAAAAGATGTTACAACACGTTTGTTCATTTACGACAGAAACGGGAAACAGGAAAAGGAAATCAAGCTGCCCGGATTATGCAAGGTAAACGGACTTACCAGCTATAAGGACTCTCCTCTTGTTTTCTTTTCCTACAGTACATTTACTGCTCCTTCCATCATTTATAAATATGACTTGGAAAACGATCAATTACAGGACTGGTTCAAACCAACTATCGATTTTAAATCAGAGGATTATGAGACCAAACAAGTGTTTTTCACGAGTAAGGATGGAACTAAAGTCCCCCTATTCATTACCTGTAAAAAAGGGTTGCAACTGAATGGAAATAATCCTTGTTATTTATATGGCTATGGGGGATTTAATGCTGTTATTACACCGGCTTTCCGTATGGATTGTGCCGTTTTTCTTGAAAAGGGAGGTATTTATGCAATCCCGGGGTTGAGGGGTGGTGGCGACTATGGTGAAGAATGGCACAAAGCAGGAATAAAATGTAAAAAACAAAATGTGTTCGATGATTTTATTGCTGCTGCCGAATATCTGATCCAGGAGAAATATACCTCATCTTCAAAATTATCCATTAACGGACGTTCTAACGGAGGTTTATTGATTGGTGCGGTAATGACGCAACGTCCTGATTTAGCTAAAGTAGCCATACCGACAGTAGGCGTTTTGGATATGTTACGTTATCATAAATTTACCATTGGATGGGCATGGGCCAGTGATTATGGTACC
>CAZMRM010000224.1:0-6698 GCA_964568515.1 uncultured Chitinophaga sp.
TTAATTTTATGTACACGGGATTGTTTCCATGCCCATACCTGAGGAGAAATATAATAGAAGACCCTCATGTTTTTTGATTTGGCAAATTCTGCGATCCGCAGATTAAAACCGGGATAGTCGACCAAAATTAATACATCCGGCTGTGTATTTAGGATATCTTTTTTACACCATTCGATATTATTCAGAATGGTACTCAAATTCATCAGCACTTCTGTAAACCCCATAAAAGCAAGGTCCCTGTAGTGTTTCACAAGATGTGCCCCTTGCTCTTTCATTAAATCGCCGCCCCAACAGCGAAAAGATGCTTCCTGATCGAGTGCTTTTAATTCCTTCATCAGATTGGAGGCATGCAAATCACCGGAAGCTTCTCCTGCAATTATATAGTATTTCATCCTGTTAAGTAAAAAACTTTAAAAATAATACTACTGCCGCCCAAAAAAATGTTGCGCCCAATACTCCTTTTGCACCATTCCATTGTTCTTTCCAAAGGAACGGATAAAATATAGCCAGGTTTGCCAATACACACAGGCTAATCAACGGAGTATAGATATCTCCTAATTTCAAATACTTAATAAAACGTTCAATTGATAAAGCCTCGTAATTAATATAGTAATAGATCCAAAATACCAATGAAGGAGCAATAAGGCCCGCAATAAAGCCGATCCATATTTTATTAAGATCAATGTTTTTCATATTATTAATCTAATTTCCAGTTATTGAGCACTTGGATGGCTGTATGGGCAGTCATATCAAATTGAACCGGTACAACGGACACATAATTATTTTCCAGTGCCCATACATCGGTATCTTGTTTTCCTGCGTCAAAATTTTCAAATTTCCCGGTCAGCCAAAAATACGTTTTGCCCCCCGGATCTTTCCGTTCATCCAGTTCTTCTGTCCAATTGGCTCTCGCCTGTCTGCATATTTTAATACCATTTAATTCCTCATACTTTGATTTGGGAATATTCACATTTAAACAAACATCTTTGGGTAAGCCGTTTTTAAGAACATTCCGTGCGATCGTCTCCACAATTTTTTTGGATGCTGTAAAATCAGCATCAATGGAATCATCACAAAGTGAAAAGCCGATGGAAGGGATACTCTCAATCGCCCCTTCTACTGCGGCAGACATCGTACCTGAATAAATTACATTGATCGACATATTGGAACCATGGTTGATACCCGACACGCACAGATCAGGTTTCCGGTGTAAAATTTTATTCACTGCAATTTTTACACAATCTACCGGTGTACCTGTACAACTGTATTCTTCCTGTACCCCATACATTTTCAATTTCTGGATCCTTAATGTGGAATTAATGGTAATCGCATGGCCCATACCTGATTGTGGCTTGTCAGGAGCTACGACAACCACATCTCCTAATGTTTTCATTACTTCTATTAAAGCCTGAATTCCAGGAGAAGTTACACCATCATCATTGGTGACCAGAATTAATGGCTTTTTTGTTTTTTCCACTTCTTTTTGATTAGATAAACACAAAAATACTCACAAAATCCCGGTTAATTCCGTTTTTATAAAAGGATAAGATTCACAGGTAATTGTTGATAAACGTTTCTGTTTATCGGGATATGCATTGTATGGAATAAAGGGTGAATCAAGCTTTTTTTTGTAATTTTGTGATCCATCTACTTCTTTGCTTTACATGAAGAGTTTTAAAATACCGGAATTCTATAAAAGTCCGATCATTTCCCGAGTAAAGGATATCCGTAAATTAACGGATCCACGGAAAAAGGATTTTAGTCCTACATTATTGGATTTTGGCCCCGTACGTTTTTACATAGCCCGTCATTTCGGTTTTTGTTATGGTGTTGAACATGCTATTGAGACTGCCTATAAAGCAATTAATGAAAACCATGACCGCCGGATCTTTCTTTTAAGTCAGATGATACATAATCCGGAGGTGAATAATGACCTCATCATGCGTGGGGTTAAATTTTTAATGGATACTTCCGGCAATTCGCTGATTCCTTTTACGGAACTGGAATCTTCCGACATTGTTATTATTCCTGCTTT
The DNA here is from genome assembly GCA_964568515.1 of uncultured Chitinophaga sp. Lineage (GTDB taxonomy): Bacteria > Bacteroidota > Bacteroidia > 2-12-FULL-35-15 > 2-12-FULL-35-15 > 2-12-FULL-35-15. The sequence goes on from CAZMRM010000224.1 coordinate 2,036, forward strand.
TGGTACTACTTTAAAAATTGAGGCCGAGCTAAACAAAATTGGCATTGAAGTAAGAAAATACGATACCACCTGCCCATTTGTTGAACGGGTATGGAAAAAGTCGGAAAGGCTGGGAGAAGAAGACTATACCATCATTATTCATGGCAAATTTAATCATGAGGAAACAAGAGCCACTTTTTCCAGAAGTGAAAAAGCAGCACCTTCTATTATTGTAAAAGATTTAAAGGAAGCACATAGCCTGGGGGAATTTATTCTTGGAAATATTTCCAAGGAAGAATTTGAAAAAGTATATAAAGATCAGCATTCAAAGGGATTTGATCCTCAAAAGCACCTGATACGTGTTGGCGTTATTAATCAAACAACCATGCTGGCCAGTGAAACACAGGAGATCGCTGACTATTTTAAAAACACAATGATCAAAAAATACGGAATCGATCAGTTAAAGGATCATTTCTCAGATACACGGGATACACTGTGTTATGCGACCAACGAAAACCAGGAAGCCACCTATGGTCTTCTCGAAAAAAGTGCAGATCTCGCAATTGTGGTAGGTGGTTACAACAGTTCAAACACTTCTCATATTGTTGAATTGTGTGAAAAAAAATTACCTACTTATTTTATTTCTTCTGCTAAAGAAATTGAATCTAAAAAGCAAATCAATTACTTTGATTGTTCGCTCCATGAACGGGTTAGTCAATCAGACTATTTGCCGGAAAAAAAGGTAGTAGACATTATCCTGACCAGTGGTGCATCTTGTCCGGATTCAGTAATTGATGAAGTACTTCAAAAGATTGTCTCCTTTTATCCGGGTGCAAAAGAGATCGATGAGGTGATTAAAGGGTTAGCCAATTAATTTAACCGTTTTCAAAATTAGCTACAGCATGATGATGAAAAGATTATTGGCGATACTGTGCCTCCTCCTTCATTCTTTCCTTTTTTCTCAAAAAAGCTGCTCCGTGGTGAACCATGCTTTCAAAACAGAAGAACTCTTTACTTACAAAATTAATTACAACTGGGGAGCCATTTGGGTAGCCGCCGGTGAAGCAAGTTTTAGTGTAGAAAATAAAACCATAAACGGACATCCGGTATATCATTTTGTTGGTCAAGGCAGCACCTACTCTAAATATGATTTTCTCTATAAAGTAAGAGATAAATATGAGTCTTATGCCGATACAATTACCCTAAAACCACTTCGATTTATTCGTGAGGCAAGCGAAGGTGGGTCATATACATTTGATGATTACGTGTTCAGTACAACAAAGAACAAGGTATATACAAATTCACGAAGAAATAAAAAACCCGGAAAATTCGATTCAATTGCCATCACCTCCTGCACCAATGATGTGCTTACTGCGATCTATTATACACGTTGTCTCGATTTTTCCAAATACGATATAAACGATACCATACCCATTACCTTTGTATTGGATGGAGAAATATTTCCATCCTATGTAAGATACCTTGGAAAAGAAACCATTAAATCAGATCTGTTAGGGCAGGTCCGTTGTATAAAATTCAGACCCAAACTTATTGAAGGAACGCTTTTTAAAGGCGGCGAAGAAATGGTAGTATGGGTAACGGATGATGAAAATAAAATGCCCGTTTATGTAGAAACTCCGATACTCGTAGGAACAATAAAAGTAAACCTTATTAAATATAACGGCCTGAGAAATAAACTGGATTGTATAATTTCAAAATAATTTTTAATTTAACTATTCATTAGCTCTAAATCATTATGGAAAATACAGACGACTTAAAAAAATATTTTGACAGCACACAATACATAACAGCAGTTGTAGGAAAGGAAGAAACTGCCCCACTGGTAAATGAAGACAAGATCACAACATTGATCTCCCTTTTAACGGATCCTTCCAATAAAGATGTAAAAGAAGAAACATTAATTACATTAAAGAAAGAAAAGGCCGGTGAGGTGCTGTTACAAGCCATTGCCAGTCCGAAATCATTTGAAAACAGGCATTTACTTGTTGCAGCCTGCTGGGAATCAGAAATTAATTTTAGTAAATATCTTCCTTTTTTCATCTTACTCGCATTGGATGATAATTATCTTATTTCTTTAGAAGCTATTACAGCCATCGAAAACATGGAAGGACCATTCGACGACACAGATGTAGAGGAAGCAATAAAAAAAGTAAAAGCTGAGCAGAAAAAAATAACTTCTGAAAAGGCTGTACTCCTGAATGATCTTATTATAACACTCGAAGGTTTTCTTTCTGTAAAGTCAGAATAATAAAATGGATTTATAAATTACCTGCATTATTGCCATTAGCAGCATCTTCATAAAAAAACATCCGGATAATAAATTATCCGGATGTTTTATAGCTGATCATAGCGGCCTTGCTGATTTATTTTTTATAATATTTCATTGCTGTGGGCAAAAATTTTCTAATATCAGCAATACGTGTTGCATCACTAGGGTGCGTACTTAATAATTCTAATGGCGCTTTTCCTCCACCAGCTTTTGACATTCTTTCCCAAAATGCAACAGCCTCTGAAGGATCGTATCCGGCCATCGCCATAAAAATGAGTCCCATTTTGTCGGCTTCACTTTCATGGGTCCTGGAATATTTTAACATCCCTAATTGTGAACCCACGCCATAGGATTGTAACAGAATATTTTGAGTGAGTTGGGGCTTTTGTGCCAAAGCAACCTGCAGTGCCATGCCGCCTGCTTCAACGATCAATCCCTGACTCATTCGCTCCCCTCCGTGCCGTGCGACAGCATGTGCTATTTCGTGACCCATTACACAGGCCAAAGCAGTTTCCGTTTGTGTAACCGGTAACAGACCCGAATAAACCACCACTTTACCACCTGACATGCACCATGCATTTACTTCATTATTATTTACAAGATTAAATTCCCAGCTATAACCTTGCAGCCGGGATGAAAGTCCTTCTTGTTTCATATAGGCAACCACTGCTTGCGACACTTTTCTTCCAACATTTTTTACGAGTTGTGCATTAGGATCCGAATCAGGAACAGGAGGATTTTTAGATAAAAAATCTTTATAACTTGTTAAACTCATACTCATCATTTCCGACTCCGGAACAATTGTTACCTGACGTCTTCCTGTGATGGGCACTTTATTACAGGCCGTTATAACGCCAAGTAGTCCCAGAATAATTAGTTTACTTTTCATAATTCAATTTTTTCGCCCTGTATCAATCTTAGTGCCTATTTTTCCTTTAAATTATCTCTGCTGTTAATCCTCTTTCTAAAAGCGCTGTACACATTGGTTCCAGCTCTTCATAGGTTCCTTTTTTTACAGAGCATTTGCCTTTATAATGCACGAGAAAAGTACATTGTTCTGCCTGTAAGGCATCATGTTTACAAATTTTTATTAATGAATTGATCACAAATTCAAATGTATTGACATCATCATTGTATAAGATAATCTGTTTATCTCCAACACCTAAGTCTTCTTCCTCCAGGAGAAGCTCCGGATCAGTATCCAAATCATGTTGTTCTTTATTAAAATTCCATGGTTCCATTTGAATAAACTTTAATTTAGTTTTGTTAGATTTTTTTATTTCTTCTCGGTTAATTTTTGAGCCTCTTCCACCGTTATCTTTTTTCCGTCCGAATAAGCAACCACAAACGCATCCGGCAAGCCTTCTGCAATCACTTCTTTCCTTGATTTATCAGCTTCTTCATAAGTAGTATAAGCACCAACAGTATAAATGGTCAATCCTTTTTCATCCTTATAATTTTTAATCCCTTTTTTGGAAATTTTTAAAAATTTATTGGCAATATCCAATGGAACCTCTTCATGGAATGCTCCTATCTGTACTTTAAATACGATACCTTTTTCCATTTCCCTGGTTGGTTCGGTTATGGGCTTTGGTATAACAGGAGTTTCCTGTGTGGTTGATGGTACAATCGGGGTTTCTTTTTTCGCAGGTTGTGGTATGGTCTCGCTTTTCGTAACAGGTACATTGGTATTCGTTATTGGAGATTGTGTCCTTCCGTTATTAAAACTTGGCAGTTGATTCAAAAAAGGTGCGGAAGCCATAGGTACTGTACCTTGTGCGGTCAATGTTGCTGCCTCTGCCATGGTAATTCGTTTTCCATTATAATAAATTGCCATAAATGCATCTTTCAACCCACCATTCACTGCAATTTTTCTTGCTTCCGATGCAATTGGAATAGTGTTGTATACACCTACATTATAGCGAATAACATTATTTACATTTTCTGTATACAAAGGCTGAACATTATTTAATTCGGTTCCGCTGACAGGTTTTGAATATACTCCTACCTGAATGGTATAAAACAACCCCTTTAATGTTGCAACATCTGTACTTGGTGCTATTTCAGCAGGTATTGTTGTAATGACAGCTGATTTGTCTTTTGTTTCCGGTTGAGATGGTGTTACTTCTCTAACAACAGGAGTTTCAATAACGTTTTTCTGCTCAACCGGTGTTGTTCCGGCAATCATCGTTCCATCTGCACCACAGGGTGAAGGTATTCGTTTGCCATCAAAGTAAGCCACCACGAATGCATCCGGAAAGCCAAGCCCCCTTATTTCATCCTTGGCTTTCTCTGCTGTTTCACAGGTTAGAAAAAGCCCCGCAAAATAACGGATAAACCCCTGGTTTGTGGTTTGTCCCGTTACCGGTGTAATCCCTTTAAACAGATCCTGCG
>CAZMRM010000225.1:0-421 GCA_964568515.1 uncultured Chitinophaga sp.
AAGGCGCCGGACAATTAAATAATAAACAGGTGCCTGCTAAAGCCATGTGGTTTCAAGGCTTGTGGGCTTGCATACTATGTCTTTCCGGTAAATATAATGAGCTGCTCGAATATGCAACTTTTGTTTCCTTGTTGTTTTATATTCTTACAATAGGTGGTGTATTTATTTTACGTAAAAAAGAACCTGATACCGAACGCCCCTACAAAACATTCGGCTACCCATTTGTTCCTGCATTTTATATTTTGATTACCCTTGCCATTTGTATAGATCTTATCATCTACAAACCCGGAACCACATTATTGGGGTTGCTGATTGTATTTTTGGGAATTCCAGTGTATTTTTTTACATCTGAAAAAAAACAATTGTCACCTGAATAAATCTCTTTAATCTATGAAACAAATTATCCGGGATTATTTTACAT
>CAZMRM010000225.1:431-6679 GCA_964568515.1 uncultured Chitinophaga sp.
AGCGAAACGGGATTTTTGTTTTGTTGTTTATCATAGTGTGCCAGATTATTTATCTCCGGACAAGTGAAAAGTTGTTTACTCGTGAATCTATTGATTTTTCAAAATTTGAAAAGGAGATGGAAATGTTCAATGTGTTTGATTCCACTGAAAATAATTATTCAAAAAAAAATACTTTTACATCGGAAACAATTGTTCATAAAAAGAATGAACGTTTTTCATTCAATCCCAATAATTTGTCTTCAGAAGACTGGAGGAAATTAGGTTTAACGGATAACCAGATCCGTTCCCTGAAAAAGTATGAGTTGAAGGGTGGGAAATTCAGGAAAAAAGAAGATGTCAAAAGAATGTTTTGTATTTCAAAAGAATTGTATGATTCCCTTGAACCCTATATTAATATTCCGCAAGAGATTACGTCAAACACTACGAACAGTTCAGGAATAAATGAAACAAATTTACTGGAATTGAATTCGGCAGATTCCGCTCAGCTTACGACATTAAAAGGAATAGGACCATTTTACGCAAAAAGCATAATTAAATATAGAAATTTATTGGGCGGTTTTTATTCAAAAGAGCAGCTCATGGAAGTCTGGAAACTGGATAAAGAGAAATATGAGCTGGTCGAAAAATATTTCACTGTAGATAAAAATAAGATTATAAAAATAGGTCTTAACAGTTGTACGGCATCTGAGCTCAAACACCCCTATCTTAACTGGAAAATGGTTAATGGAATTATCTCTTATCGTAATAAACATGGAAACTTTACTACAGTGGAAGACGTGCTAAAAACGGATATCCTTGATGAAAGCACCTTCCTAAAAATGGCTCCTTATTTGAAAGTGGGGAATTAATAGTACGTTACAATTGTAATGCATAAAGCGCATAAAAATTGAAAAACGGAAAATAATATAACTTTTTCATCCAATTCTGTAACAACAAAAACATTTTATAATTACATCTTTGTAGTTATAGTATTTAAATTAATTTTTATGAAGCTATATATAAAGAACATGGCTTGTGATAGTTGTAAGACTGTTGTAAGAGAGGAATTAAAAAAAATAAAAATTAAATACAAAAAAGTAGAGTTTGGAGAAGCAGATATAGTCGGAACTATCACAGAGCCCCAAAAAGAAAAATTAAACAAAGGATTAAAACGATCTGGATTGGAATTACTCGAAAATAAAAGTGCCATATTGATAGAAAAAATTAAGATCAATATTTTGGAGTTTATAAAACATCCGAAGAGAATAAAATTTTCTGTGTACTTAAGTGAGAAAATGAATTATGATTATAAATATCTTTCAAATTTATTTTCAGCTGTACAAGCAACCACTATCGAACAATATATGATTGTGACAAAAATTGAAATGGCAAAAGAAATGATTCTGTTCGATGATATAACACTTACAGAAATTTCACACCGTTTACGATATACGAGTGTTGCGCATTTATCGGCACAGTTTAAAAAAGTTACCGGATTAACGCCATCACATTACAAGGCTTTAAAAAAAACTCGGAATTTAAGATTAAACAGTTAGTTAAACAGAATTTATTGAATACCAGTTGTTAGAAAAAAGAAAGCACATTTTTGTGGTAGACGATGACGAAGATGACCGTTTGTTTTTTGTCGAAGCCTTACAAGAAATAGACGAGTCCATCAATTGCACGCTTGCTGAAAATGGCAAAAGGGCCATTCTGGAATTGCAAACAATGGATCCTTTACCTGACCTTATTTTCATGGATATCAATATGCCAGAATTAAATGGTTTCGAATGTTTAAAGGAACTGAAAAAATGCCCACGTTTACGTGCTGTTCCTGTTATTATGCTTTCTACTTCGGTTTCTCCTAAAGATATTCAATATTCGAAAGATCTTGGAGCAAGTATGTTTTTTACAAAACCCAGTTCCTATACCAGGCTTTGCGAGCTCTTAAAAAAGGTTTTCATTTCATTTGGGTCTTAAAAGACTGATTCTAAATAAGAATCTTCTTCTTTCAAATTTCCCTTTTACATAAAAAGGTAGGGTATTCTTTTTATATTTGCTCACTCTAAAAAAATTACATTATGAATTTTACCATAAACGAAAATCAGCGAATGATCGCTGATATGATTAAAAAATTTGGGGATGATCATATACGCCCTAAAATGATGATATGGGATGAAAGCCAGGAATTTCCCATTGAAGTTTTTAAAAAACTTGGGGAACTTGGATTGATGGGTGTTCTTGTGCCACAAGAATATGGGGGTTCGGGATTTTCCTATATCGAGTATGTTACTGCTATTGTTGAACTTTCAAAAATATGTGGCTCTATTGGCCTTTCCATGGCTGCACATAATTCTCTTTGTACTGGCCATATCATGGCTTTTGGTAACGAAGAACAAAAGAAAAAATACCTTCCTAAACTGGCTACGGCCGAATGGATAGGAGCATGGGGATTAACAGAAACTGGTACTGGTTCTGATGCAGGTGGGATGGCAACTACAGCAAAGAAAGATGGGGATCATTATGTTTTGAATGGTTCCAAAAATTTTATTACCCACGCCATCAGTGGAAATGTAGCAGTAGTAATTGCGCGTACGGGAGAAAAAGGAGATTCTCATGGAATGAGTGCCTTTATAATTGAAAAAGGAACACCAGGGTTTGGGTCCGGTAAAAAAGAAAATAAATTAGGAATGCGTGCTTCCGAAACAGCCGAACTGATTTTTAACAACTGTCGTGTTCACAAGGACCAGTTGTTAGGTAAAGAAGGGGATGGTTTTGTACAAGCCATGAAAGTACTGGATGGAGGCCGAATATCTATCGCTGCTCTATCTGTCGGTATTGCTAAAGGTGCTTTCGAATGCGCAGTTAAATATTCAAAGGAAAGAGAGCAATTTGGTAAACCGATATCGCATTTTCAGGGTATAGCTTTTAAACTAGCTGATATGGCAACAGAAATAGAAGCTGCGGAATTATTGACATTTTTAGCTGCAGATAAAAAAAGTAAAGGTGAAAAAATGACCAAAGAAGGTGCATTTGCCAAGTATTATGCCTCAGAAGTGTCTGTTCGGGCTGCAAATGAAGCGGTTCAGATTTTTGGAGGTTATGGCTATACCAAAGACTTTCCGGCTGAAAAATACTATAGAGATGCAAAATTGTGTACCATTGGTGAAGGAACTTCTGAAATTCAGAAACTGGTGATTTCCAGGGAAATCCTTAAATAAAATAAATTTTGTAAATATTCAGGAATATATTACATTTGTAGCCCATTTTGAAAATACTGAACATTAAAAACCAAAAATAGAAAAATGCTAATAGTACAAGTTAAAGAAGGTGAAGCGATTGAAAAAGCGCTTAAAAAATTCAAAAAAAAATTTGAAAAAACTGGTGTCGTAAAAGAATTGCGCGAGCGTCAAAAATTCACCAAGCCTTCTGTTGTATATCGTGAAGGTAAAATCAAAGCCGTTTACAAAGAAAAAATGAGACGCAACGAAGAAGCGTAATAGCGTTTTTAATCCCTCTCCCTCTTTCCTAATTCAATTAAAGTTTTATGTATAATGAGTATTTATTATACATAAAGCTTTTTTTAGTTTACACCCAACCATCTCCTTCCTTATTAACGTATTCCTTTTAGCAACGTTTTACTTACGAACTATCCGTTTGTTTGTATTATAGCTTACCTAACTCTTAAACTAACAAACACATGAAAACTATTTTCAAACTCTTAAAAAAATTCAAACTGGCATTTTTGCTGGTTACTGCTTTAGCATTTAACATGAATGCACAACATTACAAAACAATTCCTGATACAAGTTTTGTCCGGTTTCTGAATGAAAATTTTAATGATTGCATGAGTGGTAATCAGATGGACACAACCTGTCCTGGCATTAGAAATGCATTGCAACTCAATTTTTCATTCACTAATATAAGTGATTTTACAGGTCTGGAATATTTTACTGCACTAACAAATTTAGTTATTGTAAATAATAATCTGGAGATAAAATTTTTCCCTTCCTTGAGTTTTCCTGACCTCGAATATTTTCGATATAGTTATAATAACCGCATAAATGGAAATCAGCCTTTATCATTACCTCGTTTAGATTTTCCGAAACTGAAAACATTCGATTGTGAAGGAAATTTTTTTACAACATTACCTGATCTAAATTTTCCATTACTTGAAAAATTTTATTGCTCAAATAATAAATTGAGGAGGCTGGATAATCTAATAGCTCCTAACTTAAAAGATTTGTCTTGTTCAGCTAATGAACTTACTTCCTTATCATTAAATTATCCTAAACTTGAACAGTTGGCCTGTTCTTCGAATCAGCTTATTTCTTTACCACCTTTGCCAAGTACACTATGTTCATTGGATTGCTTTTCCAATAAACTGGTATCGCTTCCGGTATTACCTGCCTCCTTAAAATGCGGTTTGAGCTGCGGTAATAATAACATCAGTTGTTTCCCTGTTTTCCCAGACGATCTTCAGATGATATTTATTGCTGGTAATCCATTCTCTTGCTTGCCAAATTATATTCCGGCCATGGATGCTAAATTGAAAGCATATCCACTTTGTCTGGATAATAATGACACTGTTAATAATCCTTATAACTGCATACAGGCACAAGGAATCACCGGTTTTATTTTTAATGATTTGAATGGGAATTGTAAACAGGATGTTGGAGAATCTTTTTTGAGTCACATTACAGTGAAGCTTTATACAACTTCAAATGTGCTGATAAACCAGACTGTTTCGCTTTTGAACGGCTTTTATCAGTTTGCTGTGCCAAAAGGCAATTATAAAGTACAGCCTGATCTTGCTGGTCAATTTAAATTTTCTTGTCAAACAGATTCAGTGGTGGCATCAGACACGGGACGAATTACAAGCAATGTAAATTTTGGAATTCAATGTGGAGCAGGTAATGATTTTGGCGTGCAATCGGTGGCTGTGCAAGGGATTGTTTTTCCAGGAAACCCTCATGATTTAAGGATAGTTGCAGGCGATTTAAGTAAATGGTATGATATGGACTGTGAAACAGGTTCAAATGGAAAAGTTGAAATTACCGTTACAGGTCCTGTTACGTATTTATCTCCCGGACAAGATGCATTGACCCCTGCTGTTTCGGGAAATACTTATACGTATATGATTTCCGATTTTGGATCAATTGACCTGTCAAAAGCTTTTGGCCTGACATTTATCACCAATACGAATGCGCAGGCGGGAAATAAGATATGCGTAACTGTTCATGTGTCGTCAACAAGTTCAGATATTGATTTAAGCAATAATGATAAAGAATTTTGCTATCTCGTTGTTAACTCTTATGATCCAAATATAAAGGAAACATATCCAATAGATGTGGCGGAGGGGTATAATGACTGGTTTACCTATACTATACATTTCCAAAACACCGGTAATGCACCGGCACAAAATATCGTCCTGACAGATACACTTGATTCCGGTTTGAATTTGGAAACATTCCAAGTATTGAACTATAGTCATTACAATAAAGTTTCAGTAAAGGATAAAGCAATTAAAATGGAATTTCCGGATATTCAATTAGCCGACAGTACAACAGATCCAAAAGGTTCTGTTGGATTTATACAATACCGGATTAAGCCTGTATTAAATTTACCCGTTGGGGCAACTATTTATAATAAAGCCTTTATTTATTTTGATTACAATGCACCCATCATTACCAATACAACAATTAACCGGTATCTAAAAACACTTTCCGTTGATAAAAATGAACTGGATAAATTGATTGTATACCCAAATCCAAGCAATGGAATAGTTCAGGTAAAAATAGGAGATGAAGTATCTTTAAAAGAGCTAAACATAGAGGTATATTCCATTCTTGGAAAAATAATTTGGAGCACAAGAGAGGTTTCCTTGAAAACGATGTTTATAGACTTGCAGAACCAGCCGGATGGGATTTACTTCCTAAAAGTAACAGGGAATAACAATTCCTATACACAACGAATAATAAAACAGTAACGGCTGGCTTAGATTCAGGAGCATTCTTTTTCATACTTGGGGAAGTATAAAATAAATTAGCAGCTATGATGATTATCAGTATTTTTGATAAAACAAAATATTTATATACTTAACAGATCAATTATGAAAAAGAACCCTTCTGTCTCCAAATTTAAATTGTTAAGCTTATTTTTTATTTTAACAATTAACTTACAGGCACAACATTATGTAGTGATCCCAGATACAAATTTTGTAAAACATCTCACTACCTATTTTCCATCTTGTATGAATGGAAATATGT
>CAZMRM010000226.1:0-1421 GCA_964568515.1 uncultured Chitinophaga sp.
TGAAAATTTATTACGGGGAATATGCAAGCAATGAAAGAGAGGAAGTTGGCAAATGGTATTCGGATGTAAAAGAGTTTACATTATGGCTCTCTGCTCCAGGTAAAGAAAAAGTAAAACTTAGCACGATAGCGGGAATTAATTTTTTCTCTGCAAAATTTACTCCTGAGAAGGAAGGATTATATGTCCTTACTGTGAGCCATGAAGCAAAGGAACTGGGCGGTAAAACAAAATATGTTTTCTCCTCAATTGCTACTGTTAATGTTGGGAAAACAAATGCTGTTGATCAGAATGTTTTACCCAATACACTAAAAGTTGCAGTCAATGAAGCAAAAGTTTATAAAGTAAACACACCGGTAAATCTGAAAGCGGTATTGGATGGTAAACCGTTGGCAAATAAACATGTTTCTGTATTTACACCGGAAGGCTGGAGCAAAGAATTTACGACAGATGAGAATGGAGCCATTGCTTTTAAACCGATCTGGCCCGGACGCTATGTGCTGGAAGTAAGCAATTATGAAAAAGTAAGCGGTGAACACAACGGACAAAAATACGAAGCTGCCTGGCAAGGTGCCACTTCCAGTTTTGAAGTAGAATAAAAAAGAACAGGAAGGAACGGCAATTCCTTTTTTAATCCGAATAAAAAAGTCGTACAGCGGCAACTGTACGACCAACGTTTCCCGAAGGAAACACTTCTAACGTTTCAAATTAAAAGTAATGCAATTTAGAATTTTTTTACTACTTGTACTGGTTTGTATCTGTAGTTTTTATAGTACCGCTCAAAATTTTTCATCACTTAAAGGTTATGTTAAGAATAGTGCAGGTGAACCTGTGTTCGGAGCAACAGTTAAAGTAGCAAATACCACTATTGGGAATATTTGCGATGAGAATGGTTATTTCATTATTCCAAACCTTAAACCGGGAACGGTTACCATCGAAATAAGCGCCATTGGATACAAGCTGCAAACAAAGCAGGTGAAACTTATTGCCGAACAAGAACAATCATTAAAAATCGAACTGGAAGAAAATGCCATAGGCATGAATACGGTTGAGGTTACCGGGCATAGTACTGTTCAGGAAAGTAATCGCCAGTCGTATAACATCACTGCTATAGATGCAAAAAAGCTTCATAACACTACATTAAATTTAGCGGATGCACTTGATCATGTAGCAGGTGTGCGTGTACGTGAATCCGGTGGTGTTGGGTCGAGTTTCAACATGTCCTTAAATGGTTTTTCAGGAAATCACGTACGTTTTTTTATTGATGGAATTCCAATGGAAAATTTCGGTACTTCTTTTCAAATTAACAACATCCCCATCAACATTGCAGAGCGAGTTGAAGTGTACAAAGGAGTAGTACCAGTTTGGCTTGGATCGGATGCATTAGGCGGAGCTGTGAATATAGTTACAGGTAATCGTTACCG
>CAZMRM010000226.1:1431-6673 GCA_964568515.1 uncultured Chitinophaga sp.
TTCTTTCGGATCGTTTAACACACACCGTACTGTGATTAACGGGGCAGTTACCAGCAAGAAAGGTTTCACGTTTCAGTTGAATGCCTTTCAGAATTATTCTGATAATAATTATAAAGTCAAGGTTGATGCTGCAGATATTAATACAGGTGCTTATACTCCAAATGCCATCGTACGACGATTCCACGATAAATATCACAATGAATCGGTGATTGCAAATGTAGGTGTTATCAACAAAAAATTTGCTGATAAATTATTAATTGGTATTACACTTGGCCAAAATTACAAAGAGATACAAACAGGAGCAAGAATGGTATCTGTATTTGGAGCATGGCATCGTCGCGGAAACATTGTGATGCCCAGCTTAAAATACAAAAAAACAAACTTGATCAAAGGTTTGGATGTAACGTTAAATGCAAACTATAATTTAGGTACAGAGCAAAACATTGATACGGTGAATGCGCGATATGATTGGTTTGGTACAAGTAAACCAAACGGATCGAATGGTGAACGGTCGAGAAGTTTATATAAATATAGAAACAATAACGGTATCGTTACTTCCATGGTAAATTACCGCATAGCTAATCGTCATAACATTGCGCTTAACAATGTATTCACAACTTTCGATCGCAGAGGAACGGATCCCCTGAATCCGACAGTTGCAGAAAATGAACAACCAAAAAAGACACAAAAAGATGTACTGGCATTAAGCTATACATACGATGTTAAAGACAAATGGAGCGTATCCGTTTTTGGTAAAGAATTGTTTCAGCAAAATGTGATCCCCTCTTCCGAGAATAAAGCATATACCAGTAAACAGGGTTATGGTATTGCTTCCACCTGGTTTATTTTGCAAACCCTGCAAATTAAAGGTTCATACGAATTAACAAACAGATTACCGGAAGCTAACGAAATTTTCGGTGATGTAGAAAATCAGGAAGGTAATCCCGATCTAAAGCCGGAGCAAAGTGATAATGCGAATCTTGGATTGAGTTACACGTATGAGCTGAATAAAAAGAATACTTTTTTCATTAGTACTAATGGGGTTTACCGTCATTCTACCAATTACATATACAATCGCTTAAATAACAACCAATCGAAACTGGTAGCAGATAACCGCGATGGCGTAAGAACCATAGGTGGAGATGGTGAGATCCGGTACTCACGCAATAATTGGCTTTCAGTCGGAGCCACAGTTACCTATCAGCATTTGATGAATTTGCAAAAATATGAACCGAACTCTACAGGAATCAGTCCCTTATACAGGGATCAAATGCCTAATATTCCCTATTTATTTGGTAATGGTGATATTTCCGTATCCCTAAAGAATGTTGGTTGGGAAGGAAACAATTTAAACATTGGCTATTACTTCCTTTATGTACATGATTTTTATCTGTACTGGCCAAGCCGTGGTAATAAAGACAAGCTGACCATTCCTACGCAGCTAAGTCATGACATTAGTATCGTGTACAGCATTAAAGACGGCAGATACAACATTGGCATTGAAGCGCGTAATATTACGAATGCCTACTTGTACGACAACTTCAGCCTGCAAAAGCCGGGCAGGGCTTTTTATATCAATTTAAGATATTTCATTAACAAAGTAACTAATCAATAATCAACTAAATAATATAATAAAATGAATTTCAAAAGTACATTATCCATCCTGCTTGCAGCAGCCGTAATTACCTCCTGCAAAAAAAAGGAAGCAGAAGAAGAAACAACCGTTGCTGACGGCAACTATATTGTTACCGTTACACCTGCAGCAGCTACCGGTGTTGCCGATTATATATTAACCGCCGCCAGCCTGGAAGAAGGCTCTATCACTACCGCCGGGAATGGTATTGAACAGGATGGTACTTATCGCTACTATGTTACTACGAACAACAAGTTTTTCAGCATGCTTTATGGCCAGGGTAATCCGGGAGCTGTAACTGCTTATAACAGAACCAACGGGAAGTTAGCGAAAATAACAAACTTTCAAACCGAAACCGTTCAGGCTTTTGCCCCTGTTAATGAGGATTTATTGTTATTCAAAATCATGAGAAACCTTGCAACACCTGTTTCCAGCTGGTATAAAGTAAATACAAACAGTTTGTTGATTAGCTCCGAAGGAAAGACCAACACGTTGGAGTTAACAGGCAATAAGGAATTGGCGCACTTTAGCTGGTTGAAACAGGTGGACAACAAAGTATTTGCTCCTTACTTCTGTATAACAAATAGCAGTTTCCGTACGCTTTATCCTGACAGTGCATGGATAGCTGTATTTAACTATGCTGACATGAAATTGGAAAAAATAATCAAAGATGACCGTACCAGTTTCATTGGAAGATATTTTACAGATGGCTTGGCAGTAGTGGAAAACAACGATGTTTATGCGTTCTCTTCCTCTGTGGCTGTTGATACAACAGGCCAGCTTTCTTCTACAAAACCATCCGCTATCACAAAAATCAAAGCAGGCACTACAGAGTTTGATCAATCGTACTATTTTAACTTTGAAGCAGTAAGCGGTGGAATGAACATTACCGACTGGTTATATCTTGGCAACAATACATTTATGGTTGGTGCTACTACTAAGGCAGAGAAAGGTGCATACGTAAAAGGAATGAACATAGGAATCCTTAACGTGGTAGATAAAACATTTAAACCGGTTACCGGATTACCTGCCATATCTGATATTAAAAGCGTAACAACCAATAATTATACACCTAAAGACGGTAAAACCGGTTACATCGGTGTTAATATGAAAGATGGTACTAGCTATATTTACAAGGTTGACGCTTCCACCCAAACTGCAACCCGTGGTTTGAAAGTAGAAGGTGGTGGCATAACCGCAATTCAACACCTACCATAAGCTTAGAGAGGTTGATCAACATTTTTTCCTGACTTGTTCATTTCAGGTCAGTAAATTATGATTTTTTTAATTTCTATTATAGCCCCTATCACCCCCGTGATAGGGGTTATTCTTTTTTAGTAACTTGCAGATAGATTTAACATTCAGACAGAATGCGGATGAAAAAAGACTACCTGTTTGCCATTTTGTTCCTGGCTTCTATTCGCCTGTTGGGACAGGATGGTTTTGTAAAGGGCATTTGTATGGATGCCACTACAAAAGAAGCATTACCAGGTGTTACGGTTATTATAAATGATACGAGCGGAATAAATACGGATGCAGGAGGAAGTTTCATTTTCCGGTTAAAATCCGGATCGCACCGGCTGGTTTATAAACTGACAGGATACAGTTCACTTGAAAAATCAATTGTGATTTTTCCTGGTGATACACTTCGTGAAATTGCTAACCTTACGCAGGATCCGAAACAATTGAACATCGTGGTTATTTCAGCCGGGCGTTTTGAACAGAATTTAAATGAAGTGACCGTGTCCATGGAAGTTCTTAAACCTTCGCTGATCGAGAATAAAGGAATTCAGACGATAGAGAATGCAATTGAACAGCTACCTGGTGTAAATGTGATTGATGGACAGGCAAACATACGTGGTGGCAGCGGTTTTAGCTATGGTGCTGGCAGCAGGGTCTTGCTTCTTGTTGACGACGTACCCATGTTGACAGCTGATGCAGGAGATGTGAAATGGAGTTTCTTACCCATTGAAAACTGTGAACAGGTGGAGGTGATTAAAGGTGCCTCCTCTGCTTTATATGGTTCTTCTGCTATGAATGGTGTGATTAATTTTAGAACTGCTTTTGCAAAAGAAGAACCTGTAACCAGGATTAGTTTTACAACAGGCGTATATGATACACCCAAAAGAAAAGAACTGGTTTGGTGGAAAGATGCAAATCCAACTTATACCGGGATTAATTTTTTCCACGCTCAAAAAATTAAAAATTTGGATATAGTAGTGGGCGGTAATTTATACAATGATCAGGGATACCGTTATCACGAAACGGAACAACGATATCGGGGGAATATTAATTTGCGTTATACAGTAAAAAAAGTAGAAGGTCTTCAGATCGGTATCAATACAAATATATTAACGGCAAAAGGGGGGCTGTTTTTAAGTTGGGTGAATCCTGATTCTGCTTTGTATCCATTAGGAGGTGATCTCAGCCATTACAATAATTTTAGAATCAATGTGGATCCTTATATAATTTACAAAACCAGGAAGGATGGAAAGCATCAGCTGAAAACCCGCTTTTTTAGAAGTGCAAATACGAATACTACCAACCAGGCATCAACAGCTGATGTTTATTATACAGAGTACCAGTATCAGAAGAGATTTAAAAACAATTTTACCTGGACACTGGGTTGCGTTTATAATTACAATGAGGTGATTGCCGATTCTCTTTACGGAACACATTTCAGTGCCAATGCCTCTGCTTACATGCAACTGGATAAAAAATGGGGCCGTCTTACAACTTCATTCGGTATCAGAGCCGAATATTTTAAAACAGATTCGATTGAAACCAGGGAAACGATTTATTGGTTAATGGATAAAGCAAAACCTGTTGCCCAGCAATCCAAAATAAAACCGGTAGTACGACTGGGCTTAAATTATCAGCTGTTTAAAACCACTTATCTGAGAGCAGCGGGTGGACAAGGATTTCGTTTTCCAACAATTGCCGAACGATTTATTCGTACAAGCGCCAGCGGACTGGAGATATATCCGAACGATTCTTTACAACCTGAAAGCGGCTGGAGCGCAGAAGCCGGTATAAAGCAATTATTCAAGATCCGGGATTGGAAAGGATTTATTGATATAGCCGGCTTTTGGACGGAGTATAGCAACATGATGGAATTTACATTCGGAAATTACGGTGATCCGATCAAAGATCCTGTTTTTGGTTTGGGCTTTCAATCCAGGAACATCGGAAATGTACGTATCAGGGGAATAGATGTGTCGGTAATGGGAGAAGGTCAAATAGGCGGTATGGATGTAACCGCACTCATCGGATATACCTATATTGATCCACGTCAGACAGATTTTAATCCGGAGCTGGATTCCTCAAAAAATACAACCAAGACGAATTTATTGAAATATCGTTATGAACACACCGGCAAAGCAGATGTTGAACTTGGTTATAAAAAAGTAAGTGCAGGAGTAAGTTTACGTGCTACCAGCTTCATGGCCAATATTGATTCGTTTTTTGGAGAAAACGAATATTTTTTTCCGGGAATGAAAAAGTACAGAATGGAACATAATAAAGGAGATGCAGTTTTTGATTTCCGGGTGGCATGGCATATTATAAAAATAGCAAAGCTTTCATTTCTGATAAACAATGTTTTTAACC
>CAZMRM010000227.1:0-6673 GCA_964568515.1 uncultured Chitinophaga sp.
TACAGGTTATGTGAGGGATAGGGACAAAGAATTTTCTACTAAAAATATCCCGCGCTCCGAATTGATAGCTGCTTTGGAAAAAACCCAACACATGATTACCAAAACGCTTCATCATTTAAGCGCCGAAGAATACAACAACCTCTATCCTATCGAATTCAAGGGAAAAAACTTGATGACCGATTATATGTTATTGCAATTGTCGACACATTTAAATTACCATCTGGGGCAGATCAATTATCATCGCCGGTTACTGGACAAAATTAGTTGAATTCAACGACTTAATGAATATTTTAATGCCATTCTACGAAAAATAGTATATTTGTCCTTTGATGAACTTTACCTATCCTGCATTCCTTTTTGCATCTGTGGCAGTAGCCATCCCCATCATCATTCATCTTTTTAATTTCCGCAGGTTCAAGACGATCTATTTCAGCAATGTACGTTTTCTAAAAGAAGTCCAGCAAGAAACCCAATCCCACTCAAAACTAAAACAGCTGTTAATTTTAGCAGCACGCATACTCGCTATTTTGTTCTTGGTATTGGCATTTGCACAACCCTATATACCTGTTAAAAATAAAAGGGTCATTCCTGGTCAAAAAGCAATCAGCATTTTTATTGATAATTCATTTAGTATGGAGGCCATTAATAAAAATGGTACATTACTGGATGAGGCAAAGAAAAGAGCGGCCGAGATCCTTTCATCTTACAAACCTAATGACCGTTTCCAACTGCTCACCAATGATTTTGAAGGTAAACACCAACGCCTCGTAAGTAAAGAAGAATTCAATACCTTTCTGGATGAAATTAAAATTAGTCCTTCCACCCGAAGCCTTCCTGAAATTATTGCCAGGCAGAAAGATGTATTGGAATCTTCGGGCAATGCATCCAAACTGTCCTATATCATTTCGGATTTTCAAAAAAGCATTGTAAAGGCCGATCTATTACAGTCAGACACCACCATTGACCTCCATTTTATTCCCGTATCAGCAACTATTAAAAACAATGTTTATGTGGATACCTGTTGGTTTGAAAGTCCGGTGCGGCAACTCAACCAAATAGAAAAGCTGCATGTTGTTATAAAAAACAGCTCAAATAATCCTGTCGAAAACAACTCCATTAAACTTTTCATAAACGGAACTCAACGCACATTGGCTAGTTTTTCAATGGAAGAAAATGCGAAAACAGAAGTCCTTTTATCATTTCCAAATAAAGAAAACGGTTTTCAGCAGTGTTACATTCTATTGAATGATTATCCGGTTACTTTTGATGATACATTTTACTTCAGCTATACGGTTTCCAAAAATGTAACGATACTAAGTATCAACTCTTCAGAAGAAGGGAACGCTTCCTCCCTCCCCTCTTATTTAACGAAGTTGTATGAAACCGACTCCTTGTTCCTTCTAAAAAATACTCCGGAAAACCGTCTCGAATATGCATCGTTACCTTCAAACAACTTAATTATCCTCAATGAATTAAAAACACTATCCTCTGGTTTAACACAAGAGCTAAAGCGTTTCCTTGATAATGGCGGAAGTGTTTTGGTTTTTCCTGCAGCAGCAGCGGAACCGCTTTCTTATAAAATATTTTTTACCACCATGGGTACCAATTTTTATGAGCATCTGGATACGGCAAATACGAAGGTGGAAAAAATAAATCTTGATCATCCTGTTTACAAGGATGTATTTGATAAAAAAACAGCTATTGCCAATAATCTTGATTTACCAAAAGTATTCAGTCATTATGTATTCTCCAGATCCGTGCACAACCGGGAAGAAGTTTTACTCCGGTTGCAAAATGGCGATGGTTTACTGACCGTGACTCCGGTTGGCAAAGGGAACTTATACATTTCTGCTGTTCCTTTAAAAGAAGCATTCAGTAATTTTGCAAAGCATGCCTTGTTTGTTCCTACTTTGTATATGATTGCTATTAACAGTCAGCTACCGCAACCCTTATTTTATACAATTGGTAAAAATGAAAATGTGGAGACAACACAATTGGTAACAGGTGAAAATGTATACCACATAAAAAATGAAGTTGGGAATTTTGATATCATACCTGAACATAAAATACTGGATACCAAAGTGCAGATAAATGTACATAACCAGATACGGCAAGGTGGAAATTATGTGCTTTATGCAGGTAAAGAAAAAGCGGTTCCGCTTTCTTTTAATTTTAATCGTTTGGAATCCGACTTATCTTGCTACAATAGTGAAGAATTGCGATCGCTGACGGAGGAAAAACAATTAACGAACATCCATGTTATCACAGCAGGAGAAAAAAGCCTGAGTGCATTTGTTGAAATGGAAGAAGGAAGAAAGCTCTGGAAAATATGCATTGTTTTAGCATTACTTTTTTTAGCTATTGAAACATTGTTATTAAGACGATTGAAATAAATAAACATGCAACTTCTGCACTCAACGCACATTTAAAACAGGAGTTGATGCAATAAAGTAAATTTATCTGAACTCATGAATATACTTATTAAATCCGCACGCATTGTTCAACCTGGTACGGTACATCACGGGAAGACGCTGGATATATTGATTGAAAATGGTACCATCACACAAATAGCTGTCACCATACGTCCTGAAAGAAATGTAAAATTAATTGAGCAGGAAAACCTTCATGTTTCAACAGGATGGATGGATATGCAGGCACATTTCTGCGATCCCGGCTATGAGTATAAAGAAGACCTTGAAAGTGGTGTCCGGGCAGCAGCAGCAGGTGGCTTTACAGATGTGGCCATTGTTTCTTCTACCAATCCGCCGGTTCATTCCAAATCACAGGTTTTGTATATAAAGAACAATACACAGGATGCTGTAGTAACTGTCCATCCAACAGGTACGATATCGCATAAACAGGAAGGCATTGATTTATCTGAAATGTATGATATGAAACAAGCAGGTGCGGTAGCATTTTCGGATGATAAAAAAGTAATTTCCAATGCAGGTTTATTAACAAGAGCGTTGCTGTATATCAAAAATTTTGACGGAACACTTCTTACTCATTGCAATGAAAAAAGTATTTCTAATGGCGGCAAGATGAATGAAGGGATCACTTCTACAAGATTGGGATTGGAAGGCATGCCAGGACTAGCGGAAGAATTAATGGTGATGAGGAATATTTTTATAGCAGAATATACAGATGCTGCCCTTCATATCGCTTCCATATCCACTCAAAAATCGGTTGAATTGATTCGATCCGCAAAAGCGAAAGGATTGAAGATAACGGCTTCGGTAACGGCTTACAACCTTGCATTGGATGATCAGTTACTGGAAGGCTTTGACAGCAATTATAAATTGGATCCTCCTTTAAGAACAAAAAAAGATATTGCAGCATTGCATACAGGCTTAACAGACGGAACCATTGATGCCATTACCAGCGATCACCGTCCACAAAATATTGAATCAAAAGAAGTTGAATTTGCGCATGCTGCCAATGGAATGATCGGATTGGAAACCGCTTTTGGATTAATGAACACCAACAAAGGAAAGATCAAACTGGACACTCTTATCCAGGCTTTGACAAAAGGCCCAAGAACTATTTTAAAATTAAAACAACCGGTAATTGAAAAAGGAGAACCTGCTTGTTTAACCTTGTTTAATCCTACACAAGAATGGCAATATCAGGAAAAACACATTCAATCAAAGTCCAAAAACAGTCCGTTTATAAATACTAGTTTTAAAGGAAAGGTGATTGGTATTATCAATAAAAAGCAATTGGTACTGAATAAATATTAAAATAAAAAACTGAATATTACTTGATAATTCACATTTTTTAGTAGTTTAGCCTTTGAATAAATTCAACTATCGTAATTAACCCCTTATTAATCGAAAAAATGGTTACAAACAAAAAATCACTTATTGTAAAAGGAACAATGTTTATTGCAGCAGGAATGTTGCTGGCAGCATGCGGTAACGACGCACCAAAAGACGAAAGTGTAGTTTCTGATAAAGATTCTGTTGTGACAGAGGAAGTGGAAACAAATACAATTTCCTATTCATTACCTTCACCATTGCAAATTGCATCGATTTTTAAAAAATCGGGGTTAAAATATCAAGATGGTATTACCACCAGCTTCAAAGATCCTTCAAAATATACAACCAATTTGAGTAAATCCCTGAATCTGGGTGTATACAGTGCGGATTTGTCGTATTGTGTATTAAATAAACAAAACCAGGAAGCTATGAATTTCATGAAGCTTTGCCGTCAGTTAGCAGAGAGTCTGGGAATGGGAACTGTTTTCGAAACAAGTAACTTATCAAAACGCTTTGAAGCCAACCTGGGTAATGAAGATTCACTTGCGTACATTATTGCGGAATTACAAATGGTGACGGATATGTACCTGGATGAAAACGATCAGCCTCAGATTACTGCCATTGTTTTTTCAGGCGCCTGGATAGAAAGTATGTACCTGGGTTCAAAAATATATGAAAAGAAGAAAGATAAATCAATGAATTCAAAGCTGACAGAGCAAATGTCGATTTTAGGAAGCATTGTGAATGCATTAAAAGCGGTTCAGAAAAAGGATACTTCGATTGACGGTTTAATTGCAGATGTGCAGTCCATAAAAGATATTTATGATGCTCTTCCTACTGTAAAATCAGCTTCTGCCACAGAGGATGAAGACAAAGAAATTAATTTAACAGATGAAGAAGTATTGAAATTAACGAAAAGAATTTCGGAATTACGTACCAAATTCATTAATGGATAATATTTCTAAATTGGGTTAAAACAACTTAAAATCAATCAATATGAAAAAAACATTATTTCTAAGTTTCATTGGTTTATTGTTCGCATACGCATTTACTCCGGCTCAAACAACTGATAATGTTGATAAAAATGCCCTTACGGCCAGCTGCAAGAAAAAAATGGAGCCATTTAAATATGACAGTCAAAAATTCACCAGAATAAATTTTACAGGTAAAACACAACAACTGGAAGTTGAAGTACCCGTATTTGTTGGGGAGAAATATCGTATCGTATTTAATTTGACCGCACTTCCTG
Source organism: uncultured Chitinophaga sp. (assembly GCA_964568515.1). Lineage (GTDB taxonomy): Bacteria > Bacteroidota > Bacteroidia > 2-12-FULL-35-15 > 2-12-FULL-35-15 > 2-12-FULL-35-15. Next base: position 5,008 of record CAZMRM010000227.1, read on the forward strand.
AACATCCTCCCGTTGCAATTAATGTTTATACCAAATCAAAAGATTCAGGAAAACGTGAAGCCATTTTTTCAAACAAAGATGTACCTGCAGACACAAAAGAATTGGTTTTTGATGCACCGCGTTTACGTAAATTATTCATTGATTATGATGTTCCTGCTATTACAGACAGCACAAGCACCCCAAAAACAGGATACATTCTTTTTATGGTTGGTTATAAATAAACAGAAAGCTAAATTAAGTTGAATGGACCACAAAAACTGCTTATTTTATATTGCTTTTAGCATACTTTTTTTAAGTATGTTTCTTTTTCCTAGCTCATACATGTTTGCTCAGCCTTGTAATGCAAAATCCATTATGAAAGGCTGCAAACCCAATGTACAAAAACCGTATAAATACGACAGCTATGTTATAAGTGAATTAAAATTTGATAAAAAGCCAAGAATCGTTGAAGTTGTTTTTACAGCATTTGAAGGACAAAAGTATAAGTTAATCTTTTGTTCCAACGGATTTGAAGAGCCGGTAAAACTTGATATTTATAATAAGAAAAAAGGAGTTAAAACAGAACGTAAAAAACTATACGATAATTCTCAAGGTATCGATAATAATTTCTGGACATTTGAACCTCCTAAATCCGGTAATTATTACATCAAATACGAGGTACCTCCCAGCATGGATGGCAACCCTAAGACCGGCTGCATCATTCTACTGATAGGATATACGGAAGGAGGGTGATTTTTCACAAATCAGTCAAACAGTTATTAAATGAATTTATTCGTTCGCATTTCATTTGTTGTTTTGCTCCTGCTGGTTAATCTGACTGTATATGGTCAGTGTGATGTTTCTAAAATTGTGAGCAACAACAAAAGCCTGATCGATCCTCCCTATCAATACGATGGCTTTTTGATTCATGATATGCCTTTTGTATCTGCTCCGAATGCTCCAAAAGTTATTCATTCCGAATTTATCGCTTTTGAAAAACAGGTATATAAAGTGATCTTTTGTTCCTCCGGTTTTGAGGAAGAAGTAAAAATATCCATCTACAATAAAAAAAATCCGAAAATAGTGGTTGCCGAACAAATTATTAATTCCGGCACCCAACGATGGATATTTGAACCCTTACAATCCGGTGTGTATGATATTGTTTACACACCTGCTTCCAGCGATTACCCAATCGAACACAAAGGCTGTATTATTATGCTGATCGGATTTAAAAAATAAAAAGCTCCCTGTTTATTCCTTTGTATTTTTATTGAATACAATTATCTTTGCATCCTTATTAATTCCTGTGCCCGTTTGTTTGGGTGTTTGGATAAACAAAAAAATATGATCAACATCACACTACCCGATGGTTCCGTTCGTACCTACAAAAAAGGAACTACAGCGCTGGAAATAGCGCAATCCATCTCAGAAGGCCTTGCCAGAAATGTTTTAGCCGCAAAAGTAAATGGAGAAGTCTGGGATGCTACACGTCCTATTGAGACAGATGCAAAACTGGTTCTATTGACCATCAATGATACGGAAGGAAAATCAACCCTTTGGCACTCTTCTGCCCATTTGATGGCTGAAGCCATTGAAGCCTTGTACCCAGGCACGAAATTCGGCATTGGTCCTCCTATTGAAAATGGTTTTTATTACGACATTGATCTGGGCGGAAAAGTTATTTCTC
>CAZMRM010000228.1:0-6658 GCA_964568515.1 uncultured Chitinophaga sp.
CACAATTTGTGAAGGTTTATAAAAAACGAAAAAATCCCCGGAAAGTACTCTGGTTAAGTCTTCCTGAGCCGGAAGAATAGCATCCTGTATACGTTTAGCATAGGTTATGCTGTCTGTAATCATGAGATTACTTTTTTCAATTGTTTTGTTTTTTTCTTCAATCACATTATAAGCATTTTGCAATTGATCATTTGCTTTTTTCTTTAAGCGGTAACGGCTATAAAAAAGTACGGCAACAATCATCAGAAGTATAAAACCGATAAAAACGCTGATACTTACTGTGCGCTGCGTATCCAGTTCATTTTTCTTTTTTAACAATTCAAGGTTTTGTATATCTTCGTTTTTTTTGAGAAGTTCGATTTCTTTTTCTTTTTTTTCAGTAGTGTACTTTATATTCATTTCGGTCATCAGCTTGCTGTTTTGTTCATTCAGCAATGAGTCCTTTGCTTCGGAAAATAATTTATAATAGTCATATGACTTTTTAAAATCCGTTTTTTCCGCATAAAGTGTGGAAATTGAAAAATACATTTCTTTAATAAGTAATTTTGATTTGATTTGTTTGGCAATTTTTAATGCTTCGAGGTAATATTTTTCTGCATTGTCAAATCTTTGATAAATTTTTTCAATATCTCCCAAATTCTGAAGGCCGTAAATAATAAGGTCCTGATATTTCTTACTTCTTGATATTTTAAGACTCTTTATAGAATAATCATATCCTGATTGATATTGTTTCAGTTTTGTAAATACCATTGCGGTATTACTAAGACTCAGTGCAATTGAAAAGGTGTCTTTCATTTCTTCGGCCAAAGGAAGTGCACGCATATAATAAAAAAGAGAAGAATCATATTTGCCGATATTCTGATACATGCCTGCAATGTTTGACAATGTTACGGACAGTGCGCCTTTTGCTTTAACTTTTTCTTCCACTTTTACAGCTTTGAAAGCATATTCCAGTGCTTTTCGGGTGTCTTGCTGTTCACTGTATAAATTGGCTATATTGCTATAATACCAGTGCAAGTTATTTTGTGTTTTAATCTTTTCCTCAATGTTTAATCCTTTAAAATAGTATTCCATTGCCCTGACATGTTCACCCATGTAGGCATAAGCATTTCCAAGATTGTTAAGAGCTGTGGACTGAATAATGGAGTCGTTAATAAGTTGGGCGATCATTAGCCCTGTTTTTAAAAAATCAATGGCTTCGGGATAATGTCCCTGACGGTAGGCAATAATCCCGCGAAGATTGTAGCAGGTAGCCATGCCAGGTTGATAACTGGCTCTTTTTGACAGGCTTTGCGCTTTTTCAATGTAGTTGGCAGCTTCACCATATTGACCGGTTAAAATATGGTTGCGGGCAAGGCTAGTCAGTTTATTGATCGTGGCCGTATCACCAACCGTTTTTTTCGTGTTTTTTTTTAATGGAGAAGCTGATTGTGCCTGTAGGGAGAGGAGGATGCACAATGTAAAGAAGAAAATAAAAAAAACAAACCGGTTATTTCTCAAGATGTTACGTTTTTTGATTTTTTAAACGTAATAATGAGGGAATGGTTGCTCTAATTTGAGCATTGGGCGAATTTAATAGCAGCAACACAATACATTCTCCAATAAGGATTCTTAAAACCGCTTTTTATTATTTCAATCCTGATTATTGGATAATAAAGAATCACTTTTTTTAAAAAAAATTGTGCATTTCGGATTATAGTTTTACATTTGCACTCCAATTTTGATAAAAAGAAATCCACAATGGCAAAAAAAGGTAGCAGAATTCAGGTGATTATGGAATGTACTGAACATAAAGACAGCGGTAAACCCGGAACGTCTCGTTACATTACCACTAAAAATAAAAAGAACACCACCGAAAGATTGGAGTTGAAAAAATACAACCCGATCTTAAAAAAAGTAACACTTCACAAGGAAATTAAATAGTAACTTTGACATTATTGATTACGTAAAGTTCAGTAATATCACATATTCTTAATAAAAATGGCAAAGAAAGTAGTTGCAACACTTAAATCAGGTAAAGGAAAAGACTTTACAAAAGTGATTAAAATGGTAAAATCACCTAAAACCGGTGCTTACTCATTTAAAGAAGAGATTGTACATAACGACCACATTAAAGACTTTTTAGCTAAGTAATCATTTACAAGCTAATGTGTTGTTATAAAGGCTTCCTCCAGAATAAGGGGAAGCTTTTATCATTTCCGACTACGCTAAAGCTTCGTCGGACGCGGTCCGGTAGTAATCTAAACCCTCGTCAGGCGCAGTTGGGTTGCAAAGTAACTCTCGTTAGAGATGATTTGATAGCAAGTAATCCTAAAGCAGACCTGGGTCAGACGAGATTTGATAGCAAAGCGGACCTTGGTTAAACACAGTTAAGTTAAGCGACAAAGCTTTCTTAGGCAATTTAAGAAACAAATGCAGCCAGCCAGGAAACGGAAACAAGAACGATTTGGATAATGCCCGTTTGGGTGTGGCAATTTAGGTTTATTTTAATAGTTCAACCTTCAAACTATTTATATGGGTATTTTTAGTTTTTTTAGTAAAGAAAAAAAGGAAAGTTTAAATAAAGGGCTTTTTGTTACCAAGCAAAGCTTTTTTAGCAAACTGGCCAATGCCATTATGGGTAAAGCCACGATTGATGATGAAGTACTGGATAATCTGGAAGAAATTTTATTAACTTCAGATGTAGGGGTAGATACTTCATTGCGCATTATTGACCGGATACGTAAGCGTGTAGCACAAAACAGAAAAGTGGATACTGCACAGTTAAACGAGATTTTGAGAGAAGAGATAGCCGAATTATTAATTTCCAACGGCCAGGAAAATAAAGCGGATTTTGAGGTGCCTGCCGTTAAAAAACCATACGTAATTATGGTGGTTGGAGTAAATGGAGTAGGAAAAACAACTACCATCGGTAAATTAGCATATCAATTTACGAAAGCAGGTAAATCAGTCATACTCGGAGCAGCAGATACCTTTAGGGCAGCAGCAGTTGACCAGATAAAGATCTGGAGTGAACGCTCAGGTGCAGCACTTGTTTCACAAGGTATGAATGCAGATCCGGCTTCCGTTGCATTCGATACACTGACATCAGCCGTTGCAAAAAATATGGATGTTGTAATCATAGATACAGCAGGACGATTGCACAATAAAATAAACCTGATGAATGAACTCACAAAAATTAAAAATGTGATGCAAAAAATTGTTCCCGATGCTCCTCATGAAATTTTGCTGGTACTGGATGCTTCCACCGGTCAAAATGCAATTGAACAATGCAAGCAGTTCACTGCTGCAACTTCGGTAAATGCACTGGCACTGACCAAGCTGGACGGAACAGCAAAAGGAGGCGTAGTGATCGGCATTTCCGATTCATTTAAAATTCCGGTAAAATACATTGGTGTAGGAGAAAAAATGGAAGATTTGCAGGTGTTTAACAAACATGAGTTTGTAGATAGCTTGTTTAAAAATTAAAATCAGGAAGCGTTGAAAACAAAAACCCTTAAGAAGAATAAAGTGAACGTGGTAACGTTGGGCTGTTCCAAAAATATTGTGGATAGTGAAGTGTTAATGGGGCAATTGAAAGCTAACAATTTTCAGGTATCACATGAAAGTACAGAAGATGATTCCAGTATTGTGATCATTAATACCTGTGGTTTTATTGATAATGCAAAACAGGAAAGTATTGATACGATCATACGGTATGCAAATGCAAAAAATGACGGATTAGTTGATAAAGTATATGTTACCGGTTGCCTGAGCGAACGTTACCGGCCAGAACTGGAAAAGGAAATTCCGAATGTGGACGGATATTTCGGAACAAGAGAGCTGCCTCGTTTATTAAAAACATTAAAGGCCGATTACAAGCATGAACTGGTAGGAGAACGCTTATTAACCACTCCTTATCATTATTCTTATTTTAAAATTTCCGAAGGATGCGACCGTCCTTGCTCTTTTTGTGCTATTCCATTGATGAGAGGCGGACATGTGTCCAAACCCATTGAAGAATTAGTGAAAGAAGCAAAGCACCTGGCAAAAAACGGTACCAAAGAATTGATGCTGATTGCACAAGACCTGACCTATTATGGATTGGATATTTATAAAAAAAGAAATTTAGCAGACCTGCTAAAGCATTTGTCAGATGTGGAAGGAATTGAATGGATTCGGTTGCATTATGCATTTCCAGCGGGATTTCCAATGGATGCTCTTGATGTGATGAATGAACGCAAAAATATTTGCAAGTATTTGGATATGCCCTTACAACATATTACCGATAATATGTTAAAGAGCATGAGAAGAGGAACAACCAAACAAAAAACAATTGATCTGGTAAATGATATTCGTACAAAAGTGCCTGGCATAGCGATCCGGACGACGTTAATAGCAGGATATCCGGGAGAAACACAAAAGGATCACGAAGAAATGTTGGAATGGGTGGAGCAGACCCGTTTTGACAGACTGGGTATTTTTGCATACTCACATGAAGAAAATACACATGCTTATACGCTGAAGGACAATGTTCCGGCAAAAGTGAAACAAGTCAGAACAGAAGCTGTGATGGAGCTGCAACAAAGTATTTCTTTTGATCTGAATCAGCAGAAAATTGGAAAAACGTATAAAGTTTTATTTGATAAAAAAGAAGGTGAACACTTTATCGGTCGAACAGAGTTTGACTCTCCGGAAGTAGATAATGAGGTATTGGTTAAGGCCGATAAGGATTTTGTAAGAGTCGGTGACTTTGCAACTGTTAAAATTACATCGGCTGAAGATTATGACCTTTACGGTGAAGTAATCAGTTAACATTAAAACTTGAAGGTTTATTTCTGGTGCAAAGTTCCGGTAGTCACTTAAAGTGATATGTATACACCTTTCTTTCTTCAAACAAAACAATAAAGAGATCTCTCTATTGTTGGGGATGTATTAATTGAAATTACAGTTAAAGAGTGCCTATCTTTTCGGGCGGAGCCGGGAAAGCACATAGCCGTGATGCTGTTAAACCTTACACACTTTCCTGGCTCCGAAAATGACATACCCATCGTTTCTGCAAGATCTGGCCAGACTGGCCAAACATCCCGGTCACTTAAAAAAAATTTATTCTGATTGTGATATTTTGACACCTTGTGCGAATAATTAAGAAAATTCAGTGACGGGATACCTTATTATTTAATTCAATGGAAAACAGAAATAGCAAAATAGGGATGATTGTACTTATTTCAATGATAGTCCTGATAACAGGATGTGGAATAACTATCAATAGAAACCAATATTATGGTTATCCCGATCAGGGAGGAAAGCCTTTAATGAAAAAGAATCAAAATCATCTTCAGACTGATACACTGAACAATATTGGTAATGGATAAAAAAGATAAAACCGGTTTATTTCTATGTGTTGTTCAATCACACAAGGGAATCATTTACAAGGTGGCAAATTCTTATTGTAAAAGTGCTGAAGACCGGAAAGATATTGTACAGGAAATTATTATTCAATTGTGGAGATCATTTGATAATTACAATGAAAGATATAAATATTCTACCTGGGTATATCAGATTGCTTTGAACGTAGCTATTTCTTCTTATCGGAAAGAAGCGCGAAGAAAAGAGATTGCTAATCCTTTATCGGAAGGTATCTTCCTTTTTACTGATGAAATTGAAGCAGGTATTGAAGACGACATAAATATTTTACAACGATTTATTTTGGAGTTAAAGGAATTGGATAGAGCGCTTATGTTGTTGTATCTTGAAGAAAGAAGTCATAAAGAAATAGCCGAAATTATTGGTATATCTGAGACCAATGTGGCTACCAAAATTGGCAGGATAAAGAATATTTTAAAAAGGAAGTTCGAACGTATAAAAAATAATGGATATGGAAGATAAAGATATCATCAACTTATGGAAAGCTCAGAACGAGAAAATCGAGCGATCATTATCTATCAATAAGAAACTTTTAATTGAAACTATTAATCTGAAAGCTCAAACCGCTTTGGAGTCTTTTAAAAGATTAAAAACTTTGGGAATCGTTTCTTTTGTCATTTATTTAATGATCCTGGGATATTTACTATTCTATGCGATCTCTAATTACACTTCTGCAGCAAATTACTTTATTATGTCCATCTCTGCCATTGCCCTTATTAACCTGAAAGGATTCTCGGACTATATAAAACATTTGGTCTGGATAAACAATATTAATTATAATGGTAGTATAACCGAAATACAGCAGAAATTGTCGAAGCTGCAATTGTCCATTGTTAATCATACAAAGGTTATGGTTCTGCAATTACCGTTTTGGACCACTTGTTATCTGAGCGACCGCTGGTTTCCCCATAGTGTTGGAGTGCCTTATATGATCTTCCAGATTTTTTTAACCGCAACGTTTACATACCTGGCTTATTGGCTCTATAGGAATCAAAAAATAGAGAACCTGGATAAAAAATGGTATCAACGATTAATAGCCGGTTCGGGTGGTAAATCTGTGAAAAATGCACTTGCCTTCTATAAGGAAATAGAAGCATGCAAGCTAGAGAATCAGTAGGTTATGAATCATGCTGTTTATGTTGATTCGCTTCCGTATGAATTGGATGTAAAAAAAATAAAAAAAAATCTTTAAAAAATTTGCAATTCAAAAAAGTTTATTACTTTTGCAACCCGCTTTGAGAGGATGTTTTAA
>CAZMRM010000229.1:0-6656 GCA_964568515.1 uncultured Chitinophaga sp.
ATAAAATTGCCTTTTCCAAAAATGACGGCCAAGAGTCCGGTCAGTAACACAATGCTGATGATAAGTAATGCAATGGCCAAAATTTTTCCGATGATAAGTAGAATACCACCGAGTGTAGTGCCAAGGAAATTGCTGAAAGAGCGTGCTGAGTTTCTGAAACGTTCTTTTCGTTCAGGGGAAGTAATTTCCTCTCCGAATTTATTCACTCTTTTTTTTAAATCGTTGAACTCTTCGTTCACTACTTTTCCAATGTTATTGATGTCAACTTTTTCACCGCGCATTTGTAATTTTTCAGCTGTTGTTTTTGCAACAGGTATGATTATCCATAAAACACAGTACAATAAAAAGCCACTGCCGAATACGAAGAATGCAATTGCAAAAGCAGCGCGGATCCAAACGGGATCAATATTAAAATAGTGAGCCATTCCCGAGCAAACACCCCCCAGTACTTTGTCGTCGGGGTCACGAAATAAGCGTCTGTAACGGGGATTTTCGGTATAAGTATTTTCCTGATTATTTTTCTGAGATGGGTTGTTTTCGCTATCCGATGCAAAATCTTCTGGTTTTCCCATGATGTTGATGATGCTTTCAACATCTGCAAGTAATACAGCTTGTTTGGTATTGCTTACTTTTTCCTGAAGCATTTCAGCAATCCGGGATTCAATATCTGCCATGATCTCATCACGTCCTTCTGTCGAATTAAAGTATCCTTTAATCGTAGACAGGTATTTGTTAAGCTTTTCATATGCATCTTCTTCTATGTGAAAAATAACGCCGCTTAAGTTCATTGTTATGGTCCGGTTCATTTTATCTGGGTTTTAAGAAGTTAAGTTTTAGTTGTTTTGTTTTTTAATGGTTTGATTAACCGATTCCACCAGTTCGCTCCAGGTCATTTCCAGTTCTTTTAAAAACTGTTCACCAACAGGGGTCAGCTTATAATATTTGCGCGGAGGGCCAGAAGTGGATTCCTCCCACCGGTAACTTAATAAACCATCATTTTTTAAGCGCATCAGTAAAGGGTAAAGTGTTCCTTCCACTACGATCAGTTTTGCATTTTTCATTTTTTCGATTATTTCAGAAGGGTAGTGATCGCCTTCTGAGAGAACAGATAAAATGCAAAACTCAAGAACACCTTTTTTCATCTGTGCTTTTGTGTTTTCTATGTTCATGAGTAAAATTTTTTATGTTCTGTTAAAAATCTGGATCCTTTTACATTACAAAGATATATCTTTTAAACAGTACCTTGTATCACAAGGTACTAAAATATTTATAAAATACTGATTTTCAGTCAATAAATTTTTTACGGGGACGAGAAAATTCTATGTATTTTTGCAAAAATTTCATTTTTATGCATTTAGCGAAGGATTTTCATGAGTTATTTTCAGTTGCTTCCCTTATCAGTTTATTGACACTTTCTATTCTTGAAATTGTTTTGGGTATTGATAATATCATCTTCATTTCTATTATTTCTGGCAAGTTACCAAAGGAACAACAAGGAAAGGCAAGAACAATCGGCTTAATACTAGCGCTTATCATGCGTGTGACACTTTTATTTTCCATTTCCTGGATAGTAAGTATGAAGAGGGCTCTTTTTCATATCGGTGATTTTGGCGTAACAGGAAGAGATATGATACTTTTTGCAGGCGGGGTGTTCTTGTTATATAAAACAACGGTTGAAATTCACAATAAAGTCCAGGGATATGAAGAAGAAAGCATGAAAGTCAAAAAAATCAGTTTCAATTCCATTGTTTTTCAGATAGTATTAATTGATATTGTGTTTTCTTTTGATTCTATTTTGACTGCGGTTGGTCTTGTTTCCAACCTGTTGATCATGATTGCTGCTGTGGTGATAGCAATGATTATCATGATCGTATTTTCAGGAAAAGTAAGCACTTTCATCAATGATAATCCAACTATTAAAATACTTGCATTGTCGTTTTTACTTATGATCGCAGTCGTTCTGATATTAGAAGCCTTTCACGAGCACATCGATAAAAAGTTCATATACATCTCTATTGCTTTTTCATTGTTTGTAGAGTCGCTGAACATACGCATGCGAAAGAAACAGCAAAGGAGAAAGGATGAGAATAACGACCCCAGGGACCTTATTTAAATGTTATTTTTCTGGGTTGGATCTTCAGGTTGGATTGTTCTCTTTTAGCACGGTGGATGCTAACATTCAGATCAAAACCCAAGAGAAGTATCAGCGAGTTGATATACAACCATAACATAATCACGATCAACGTACCAATTGAGCCGTAGAGCTTATTGTAATTTGCAAAATTATTTACGTAATAGGCAAAAAGAATAGAGTTGAGAATGGTTAAAAGTGTTGCAAAAACTGATCCTGCAGAAAAAAATTTCCAGCCCTTGTTGTTTTTTGGTCCCATATAATAATTAAAGGATATGAAGGTGTAACAAAGGGCGATAAGGATGATCCATTGTCCGCAATAAACCAGATAATATTCCAGATTACTTTCTATAAAAAAATTGAAGGCCAATTGACTTCCTATGATCAGTGCTATTGCGGTAAGAAGTAATAAAGTTGTAACAATCACAATGAGCAAAGAAACCAGACGTTGCATGAATGCAGAACGTGTTTCGATCTGATGATAGGTTTCGTTAAATGCATTGATCATCGCATTGAAACCATTGGTTGAAAAATACAATGCCGAAATAAAACCAAATGATAATAAGCCTCCTCTGGGATTTTTTATGATATCATAAATCGTTTCCTCGGTAGCTTCAAATGCTGATTGAGGTAACATGGATTTCATCAGGTTGAATAATTCGTCCTGAAAATGTTCAATCGGGATATATGGAATGAGTGTAAAAAGAAAAATGACGGAAGGGAAGAGTGCCAGAAAAAAGCTAAAAGCAAGTGAAGTGGCTCTCATGTTCAATACACCATTGCGTATTCCCTGGATAAAAAATTTTGTAACAAGATAAAAAGACAAACCTTCAAATCCGGGAAGGATCAGTTTTTTACTGGCAGACATGGTGCGACGTGCCGGCTTAAATTTTATTAAACGCCTTACATTCTTTAACTCCATGAACAAGCAATTCTTAAATAGCCTTCAGGCTGAGATCCAAGCTTTTTATACTGTGTGTTAGTGCTCCGACAGAAATAAAGTCAACACCACACTTTGCAACCGTGCGAATGGTGCTTTCGGTGATACCGCCGGAGGCCTCTGTTTCGTATTTACCATCAATTAATTTTATCGCTTTTTTCAAATCGGTTGGTGTAAAATTATCCAGCATGATACGATCTATCTTTCCAACAGCAAGCACTTGTTTTACTTCGTCCAGTGAACGGGTCTCGATTTCAATTTTTAGTTTTTTCTTTTTCTTCTTCAGGTAACTATTTGCAGAAGAAATAGCTTGCCTGATACCACCTGCATAGTCAATGTGGTTGTCTTTGATCAAAATCATATCATACAGGCCGATTCGGTGATTAGAGCCACCACCAATAACAACCGCCCATTTTTCCAGGCCACGTATCGTAGGTGTTGTTTTACGCGTATCAATCACTTTACTTGCTGTTCCTTTACAGAGTTGAACCAGCGTATGTGTATAAGTTGCGATGCCACTCATACGTTGCATGCAGTTCAAGACCAGTCGCTCGGCCAGTAAAATGGATCTGGAGCTGCCACTTACTGTTAGTACAATGTCACCTTTTTTTACGGGACTACCATCTTCAATCAACACCTTTACTTTTAAGGATTTATCCACTTGCCTGAAAATTTTCAGCGCCAGTTCTACACCTGCCACGATTCCTTCCTGTTTGACAAGTAACTGTGCCTTCCCGCTGGCTTTTTTGGGAATACAGGCCAGAGAGGTATGATCACCGTCACCGGTATCTTCTGCTAAAGCTGTTTTAATAAATTTGTTGATGTTAAAATGATAAAGATACTCGGGAGCAGAAGGGTTACTCATTTTCGTTTTCAATTTTAAATTGTTGGATCAGGGTTTTGCCACCAACGGTTTTTACCAGGAAATACGTGCGAAATTTACCACTTGTTGTCTCCAATGTACCAATGATATATTGGGAACCATTTTTTTCGACACTTTTATGAGCGATTGAAAACGCTTTTACAGGATGTTTGCTAAAAAAATTTTTCAAGATCATTTCTGCCTGTTGTTTACTGTATACATCTTCCTGATCAATTACTTTTAAGTCGATATTATCTATAAAATAAGAAGAAATATTTTTTGTATTTCCTGTTCGTATTGCATTTGCGATATCATCTATTACATCCGGTGCAAATGCATAAGAAGCGGAAACGACCAGTAATCCAACAATAATTTTTATTTTCATTTTATTCTTTTTTTGTGTTTCTCAAGAATTAAGCCATTTCTGGGCTGTTGAGGCGCACGAATTACAGATTCCGGTAAGGTCGAAAAAAATAAATTTGTAAAACCCATCGTATCTGTAAATAAAACTAAGAAAATAATAGCTGGTTCACAAAAATATAGTTTTTTTGCATCAATTATACCTGTAAAGATTATGAAAGTTACACTCATTCTGAACGGAAAAACGGAAGATGATTATATCCAAAAGGGTTTTACTCTTTTTGCACAACGCTTAAAGCATTACATTTCCTTTGAATACATTGTAATTCCGGCTCTCAAAAACACGAAGGCGCTGAGCATTGAGCAGCAAAAGCAAAAAGAAGCGGAGTTGCTATTTAAACAGCTTCAGCCGTCCGATCGGTTGATTTTGCTGGATGAAAATGGTAAAGAGTTTAATTCAACCGGTTTTTCTGCTTACCTGCAGCAACAGATGAATTCCGGCATAAAGAATACCGTTTTTGTGGTAGGAGGCCCTTACGGTTTTTCAGCTGAAGTGTATAAACGTGCATTTGCTAAAATAGCGCTTTCAAAAATGACGTTCTCTCATCAAATGGTTCGGTTATTTTTTATTGAACAATTGTACCGTGCCCTGACTATTCTGAAAAATGAACCCTATCATCACAGTTGATCGTGAATCTAAAGTAACCTGGCAGGGGTTTAAGAAGCTGTAAATTTTTTAATTAAGCTGAACTCCTTTTTCAGTAAGTGTTACCAAGCGTTCCTTATAGAGTGTTCCAATCGCTTTTTTAAATGCTTTTTTACTGATTTGCAGTTTGGCTTTTATTTCTTCCGGTGTGCTGTCATCATTCAACGCAAGAAAACCATTTTCTTTTTTCAGAATTGTTAATATTTTCCATTTAACATCATCTACCAGTTCAAATCCGCTTTTTTGAAGGCTCAAATCAATTTTATTATCCTCCCGTATATTTTTCACGTATCCTTTTAACTGGTCGCCAATGCGTATGTTTTCAAAAATTTCATTTTTATAAATGAGTCCTGAATGAAGATTGTTGATGATGGCATTTAACCCAAGATCTGTTTGGGAATAAATTAATAAATCAACGACATCACCTATCTGAACAGAAATATTTTCCCGTTCAATAAATTTAGACAGTTTAGAGGAAGCGATCAACCGGTTACTGGTTTGATCCAAGTATACGTATACCACATAACTGTTGCCTTCTGTCATCGCGGTGGCCTGTTCACGATAAGGAACCAGCAGATCTTTTTCCATTCCCCAGTCCAGGAATGCTCCGGTATTGTTTACTTGTTTTACTTCCAAAAATGCAAATGTATTGGCTGTTGCAAATGGTTTGATGGTAGTTGCAATGAGCCGGTCGTCTGAATCACGAAATACAAATACATTTAATACATCTCCGATTTGTGCACCAGTTGGTACCCATTTCTTGGGCATTAAAATTTCGATGTTATTTCCCCCCAGGTAAATACCAAAATCTACTTTTTTCAATACTTCTAAGTCATTGTATTCCCCGATTTGTATCATGTTTTGTAGGGTAAGGTGATTAATTCTCCTTATTGTTTTCTGTGTTTTGTAAACTTTCAAGAATGGATGTAACCACTGATAAAATAAGACTGAATAATAAAGCCCACCAGAAACCATCCACCTGGAAATCAGTAACCAGTTTAGATGCCAGCAGAATGATACAAGCATTAATGATCAGTAAAAAAAATCCGAGTGTGACAATGGTAATCGGGATTGTAAAAATGATCATGATTGGTTTTATCACTGCATTTAAGAATGCAAGAACTGCAGCAACGATTAATGCTGTAAAAAAATTATTGTCTACAATCCTTACACCTGGCAATAAATAAGCAGATATTAAAACGGCAAGGGTTGAAATGATCAGTTTAATAATAAAATTCATAATTTCTTTATCAAATTTTTCAGTAATGCAAAGATAACTATATTATGAAAGCATACCGCTAATTGCGTTTGCACATTTTTGACCATCGATTGCTGCGGAAACAATACCGCCTGCATAACCGGCTCCTTCTCCGCAAGGAAACAACCCTTTTACCTGAGGATGTTGTAAAGTAACCGGATCACGGGGAATACGAACGGGGGAGGAGGTACGTGATTCAACACCAACAATAACCGCATCATTACTTAAATAACCGCGCATTTTTTTTCCAAATTCCGCAAAACCTATTTGCAAACGGTTTCCAATTTCGGCAGGAAGTAATTCATGTAATGGGGCCGATTTAATACCAGGTTGATACGATACTTGCGGTAAATCTTTGGAAAATTTGCCGGAAACAAAATCGTGTAATCGTTGTGCCGG
>CAZMRM010000230.1:0-585 GCA_964568515.1 uncultured Chitinophaga sp.
CTAAAAACTTTTTTCCTTATTTTTCAAAAATTCTCTTCAATTTTATATCGTTAATTAATTTCGCATTGAATTTCTCAACTCCTGATTGATTTAAATGATGCAGGTCAAAAAAATCAGTCTGGGTATTTAATTCATACAATGAATAGTCCCAATAGTCAACTCCAAATTCTTTTGTTATTCTATTAAGAAGGTCCCGATTTTTTAAAAAATTTAGATTATGCGATTCTTTGGGAGAAGGATGGGTAACCGCAACAACATGAATATTGTTTTCTTTAAAAAATTGCAACAATGATTTGAGATATTCTATTTGCTTATTTTTAAATTTCAGTTGTGTATCATAAGCCTTAGCATCATATTCTTTTAAAATGTCCTTTTTTTCAGAAAAACCATTAAAAATATAATTGGTATCCCCATACATCGGTAATGCATGTTGAGTCAGCATTCGAACGGTAAGCATGTTAATCGTTCTAGGGTCTTTCATTGCCAGTCCCATTTCAAAGGCACAAGGAGTTGAACTTACGTTTTGAGTCAGATCTGCAGTTGATTCAAGTCCATCATTGGCCAGCGCCCCATCGTAAATATCCA
>CAZMRM010000230.1:595-2688 GCA_964568515.1 uncultured Chitinophaga sp.
GGTAAAACGGTCCTTAACATATAAAACTTTTTTGGTATGATTTCCTGATTCTTCATATTACAACAGAATAATACTTTGCAATATAATAAGAGTTTAAAAGAGACTGAGAATGTGTTCCTAAATTGAACATATTAATAGACTCTTTTTTAAACAATCTCGGGTCATAACCACGGTAAGCATGTGACGATCCAATAACAATAACATCATATTTTTTATTTCTATCAAACTCCTGAAACTTGGTAAATGTACCTCCTCCTTTCCAGTTAACTGCATCTAAAACACGATAGGAAACAGGTATTGAATTGACTTTTAGACATGTTACTACCAACATCGCTGACAGATAAAGACCTGATACAATGGTAAAAAATAAAAAAAAATTAAAGATTAACTTTCTGATTTCCATTAAAATTGAAAATAAATAAAATCTGTTTTCCCAAAATAGCCAAACATTAAAATTGTAATAAAGATGCAGGCATATACGATAAGATTGGCCGTTTTACCCATTGTTTTCCTGGATTTAATAAGCCGGTCCATAAAAGGGTCCATCAC
This sequence comes from uncultured Chitinophaga sp., assembly GCA_964568515.1. Lineage (GTDB taxonomy): Bacteria > Bacteroidota > Bacteroidia > 2-12-FULL-35-15 > 2-12-FULL-35-15 > 2-12-FULL-35-15. The sequence continues at coordinate 1,145 of CAZMRM010000230.1, forward strand.
AATAAAGATAAGCAGTAGCAGTATTGTTATTATCACCGAATTTACCTTTGCCGTATGAATCAACTCCATATTTTGAAGAGAATAGTCTTTAAATTTAAAAATTTGTTCTATAATGAAGAGTGCATTATCCATGTTTTTTGCTCTGAAAAATATCCATGCAAATACCACCAGATGAAAGGTTACAAGTGTTTTTATTATTTTGACAGCATGGTTTTCAGATGAAAAATATATTTTTAAGTAGTTACTCAGCAATAGAGAAACGATCAAATAAAATCCATGAAGGGCTCCCCACACGATAAAAGTCGTATTGGCCCCATGCCAAAGTCCGCTTATTAAAAACACGATTAACAAATTCCTGTGCCAGTATATTTTTTTAACACGATTACCACCCAATGGAATGTAGACGTAGTCTCTAAACCAGGTTGATAGTGAAATATGCCAGCGTTCCCAAAACTCTTTGATCGATTTTGATACATAAGGAGTCCTGAAATTCTCCATTAAATCATAACCCATTACTTTTGCAGCACCAATTGCAATATCCGAGTATCCCGAAAAATCACAATAAATTTGAAATGCAAATAAGTAAGTGGCCAAAAGTAAGGAAACAGAATCATACGCTTCCGGCATATCATAAACTGAGTTCACCAAAACACCCAATCTATCCGCAATTACAATTTTCTTAAAAAACCCCCATAACATTGTTTTTAATCCGCTGGAAATCCTCCCGTATTCAATATCATTTTTTTTTCTCAATTGAGGTAAAATATTTTGTGGACGTTCAATAGGTCCTGCTACCAATTGAGGATAAAACATAACATACAATGCATAAATTCCGAAATGATGTTCTGCCTTAAAATTACCTCTGTAAATTTCAATGGTATAGCTCATCGCCTGAAATGTATGGAAAGACAAACCTATCGGTAATACAATTGACAAAAAAGGAATATTCATTTTAATACCCAGATAAGCAGTTGCCAGCTCAAGCTCTTGCAGAAAAAAATTATAGTACTTGAAAACAACCAATATGCCGATATTCGCAATTAAACTGATGATTAAGAACAATTTCTTCTTTTTCTTTGTTGCTGCTGTTTCAATTACTATACCTGCGATATAATCTACCACAATTGTTCCTGCCAGTATAAGGATATAGTACGGTATAAAAGCCATATAAAAATAACAACTGGCAGTTAGCAATAATAGCCATCTGAACTTATAAGGTATTATAAAATACAGTATTGTTACTAATGGAAAGAAAATAAAAAATTGAAATGAATTAAATAACATTTGTTTACAAATTCTTAATTAATTGCTTATAAAATAATGTATAATTGGTTGCAGCATCAAATTTTTCTTTCCAAAAGCTTCTTACTTCTTTACGGAACACCTCTGTATTTTTTTTGCTGGCAGCGAAATTAATTATTATATCTGCAACTTGTTTACAGTTGAATTCCTTTTCAATTAAAATCCCTGTATGTTCGTTCACAATCTCTGAAATACCACCAACATTGGTGGCTATTACAGGAATACCAAAGCTTATGGCTTCT
>CAZMRM010000230.1:2698-6642 GCA_964568515.1 uncultured Chitinophaga sp.
GCTTCTTGTATGGATACAGGTAGTCCTTCCGTTTCACTTGTTGTTATGAACAGATGAACCGGTTGGGATCTATAGAAACTGACAATTTCATTGTTATCCAAGTGCCCTTTAAAATCCATGCTGATATTTGAAGATAGCTGCCTGCACTGCTCCAGTAATTCCGGTTTAAGCATCCCATCACCTAAATGAATCCATTTAACGTTCATGGAAATATTTTTTAATATTTCAATAATCAGATGAACCCTTTTAAGGGGTATCAGGCTGGAACAAGATACAAGGGTAAATATTACCTTTTCTTCAAAAGGGTTTAATCCATTATCACCAACTCCCAGATAACTTGTTTTAATTTTGTGTTTAAAATTCGGAAATTTACTGAGCAGATACTTTTGCCCGTTATCAGAAACTGTAAATACCTGTTCAACGGTTTTCATTTGAAAATGTCTGAATGGAATAATACCATCGTTCGAGCGCTCTTCATATAAATCAAAACCATGGACACGGGAACAAAAGGAAGGAACTATTTTCCGGATTTTCAGAATGCCTAAAACAGTTGCCCAATCATTTAACCAATACGTATAAAAAACGTTTCCCTGTTTCCTGTATTTTTGAATATACCGACCCGCTATTTGACTCTTATTTATATTCTGTAGCAACAGGCTACGGAAATAACCACTTTTACGTAAAAATATTTTCTTTCGTTGAGTACTAAAGAATTCAGTTAAATAAATTCTAAGAAATAGAAAAAGGGATGTCAAAAGAATTTTCAAGGGTTTATAATTCAGCTGTTTTTTCCACTCAACTACCTCCACATTCTGATAGGGTAACTGCTGTTTAATTCCAGATTCATTGAAAGGAAATATATAAATTTTTTCAAACCCGGAGGCAAGCACATTTAATTCATTATTTATAAAATTTTCTCCATTTCCGTAAGGATAGGAAGCCGTAAATAAAAACAAGCACTGTTTTTTTGTGTTAATCACTTATTTATCAGTTAAGAGGTTCAAAAGCTGTTTTTTTGATCAGTTCACTTTCCGGGAACCATAATTTATTTTCTATGGGTTTATTGAGCATGGCAAATGGAATAGCCGGATTATACAATAGTGCTATGGAACTCATAAAAGAAGCTGATTTCAAAATAAAATCACATTTGGTCAGAATCAGTATGTTCATGATTGCATCTTTATTGACGTCATATTTATTCAAGTCTGCTCTGTTGTGAATTCCAATGTGATCTATCGCCCTGAATGAATCGTCGCGGAAAACAATCCTATTTGAAAGATGAGATGCTAACATAAATTTCAAAAAATTTTTATCATCCGTTGTTATAAAAATTTTTTCAAGGTTGGGATAGATAGTTAAACAATACTCTATATTTTTCAGTACAGTTTCCTTGCTTACTGCCGGTGCTTCCGAAATCTTATCTGTACTTCTGAAATGAACGCCCAATGTTTTTTTATTCCCTAAATGCTGTTTGCAAAAGGCTTCCGTTTCCAAATTTATTTCTGAGACAGGGCGAATATATTTATTGATTAATTCGCTGGCAAGTTCCAAGGTGAGCTCTTTATTGTAATTTTTATCAAGTCCGGCTTCTCCTATATTTGCCACTTCAATAAATTCTATCTTTTTTTCCTGTTGATCCGTCTGAAAGTAGGCAGAAAAAAAATCATCAGAAGGTGCTGAATCAGTGAATGAAAATTTGAAAACAGGTTTTAGATTCTTTTTCTGGCAATAGAGAATCACTTCCAGGCACCATATTAATTTGGCTCCTATTCCATGATGGCTTTTAAAATCTATGGGAAATATACCTTTACGTGATACTTGTTTGAATTTATTTGAAATACGCTTCTTTTTTTTTCTTTGTTTAAAGAGAGCATATTTGTATAAAATTAATTTCTGAAGGGAATCCATTTTCCTTCTCCAAAATGAGAAGTTAAAAATTCTAATCATATAACTCTTGGTTTCAAAGGAATCAGTACTAATTTTCGGATAATTTTTTTTCTATATTATCCAATCTTTTCTCTAATGATTTTTTTTGAATTTCGAGTTCATTAAATTTCATTTTCATGTTTTCCAGTTCTTTGATTTTATCGTTTAACTCTTTGGTCCTTTTTGCCAATGCTTGAATTGCAATAAGGTTTACTCCATCCAAATCTGTTGTAGTTATTGTTGTATTATTTTCTCCAAACCCAAATGCTGCATAAAAGTCTTGTGCCATCGGCCCTATGTGGCGTATATCTTCCGATTGTGATTTATAGTTCCAGCTATTAATTTCTATGTCTGCAATCTTTTTAAGTATTGTTTCAGCATTGACTTTACGAAAGTGTTCTTTTTTGTGTTTATCCGAAAGTGTTTGCCAGGCTCCTCCACCTGCGGGCAATGAAACTCCTGTGGTGAGTGTTGAATTCGAATAAAATATTGTTCCTCCGGCAGCTTTCACCATAAACTGGTTCGGCGCCGTTGCCGTTGCGAAAACAGTAGTGCTTGAATAGTCACTGTATACAAAGCTTCCTTTCATGTTATTGCTATTTGCATGATATCCCATAGTAACAGAATTCTCACCGCTTGCAACAGAGTATTGTCCAAATGCTGTTGCATAATTTCCTGATGCTGTAACATGATATCCTATACCCTGGGCAGCAAAACCACTTGCTGCGGCACCACGACCAATGGCTACGGCACCCTGTCCACTTGCATTCGGAACATTCCCGAGTGCTACAGCATATTTCCCTGAAGCTACAGCAGCATAACCCATTGCTACACCACAAGAATCGGATGCGGAAGATAATCTTCCCATTGCTACTGCGCCAATACCTCTGGCTGTGGATGCATATCCGCTGGCAAAAGAATATGCACCAATATTTGCATCGTCCCATTGTGCAGCGGTAACATAACCGGCTCTGAATGCAGCTTTTCTTGGATACCACATCATTCTGGAGCCGGCACCCAGGTTTTGAGCTACTCCACTGCCAAAAGTACCCTGTGCAATTAATCCGTCATTCCCCACTATGTGAACTGCCGATATGGGATTAGTAATACCAATGCCTAGTTTTCCGGCAGCAGTAACCCGCATTCGTTCTGTATTATCTGTTTTTACAACAAAATCCGCATTGTTAACCGTGCCTATAAAATCGGTAGCTGTTGCAATCGATGTGTTCCCGGTGATGTGCCAATCATTTGTAATGGTCACGCAATTCAATGCATATGTTGCCGTATCGGAATAGATAGCATGAATGGATTGTATGGCACTATCACCTGCAATTGCAAAAAGGGCACTATCTGCTTTAAATGCAAAGTCAGCCGTGTCGGATAAAATATTATTTTTTGAGTACAATGCCGTGTCTGCGAGAACAGCTTTATAAGAGGAATAGGAAAACCGGGCAGTATCGGAATCATTGTCTTTACCGGGTTTCCATTTCTGTCCCGACCATTTTAACACATCTCCTGTTGATACACCAATTGTATCCACATCTGTTAACTCTCCTATATAAACAGGTTTAATGACCTGCCCGGCTTTTGCTGAATAAAATGCATAAGGAACAGCTAACAACTGTGTATTGCTAATATCGATATAATTGCTTCCGCCATTTATATCGATGGAAACCTTTAAATAGTGTGCTGCATTTCCCCAGTCAATTGTGGCAAAGGAGGTTGATGTGCCATTTCCAGTTGTGGTTCCCTGACCAACAACGAGTGCGAATAGTCCAAATTGATTGCAAAAAGGGGCATGTGTTTCTTCCCACTGTAAAATTCCATTGGAAGAAGCGGAGTATATGGATATCTTCACTCCAATAGCTTTATTCACTACCGGCTGTCCAGAGGCATCTGCTGCTATCCCTTGATAATTAATTCCCTGAGGGGCACCTTGCGGGTATGCAATTAACGGACATAATATAAGTAAGAAAAAATAGTAATGGATTGATTTCATTTTATGTATCTTTTAATTT
>CAZMRM010000231.1:0-6568 GCA_964568515.1 uncultured Chitinophaga sp.
GATAAAAGCGGCTCAACGCTTTTATCAAACCGAGATTGCCTTCATTGATCAAGTCGGGTAAGCTTAAACCTTGATTTTGGTATTGTTTGGAAACAGAAACTACAAATCGCAAATTGGCCTTTGTTAACTTTTCCAATGCATACTGGTCACCTGATCTTATTTTTCTTGCTAATTCAACTTCTTCATCTGCAGTAATAAGGTCCACTTTACCTATTTCCTGCAAATATTTATCTAGGGAGGCAGTTTCTCTGTTGGTAACCTGTTTGGAAATTTTGAGTTGTCTCATAAGGCCGGCTGTTTTTAAAAATCAAATATCTGTTATCTGTACGTTTATGTTTTTAAAATGTTTCAACTAAAATATTGTTTTTTTAGATTAATATCTAACTTTCAACGACGGAAAGATCAGCAATAATAGGTAACTTAAACGAATTAAAAACAAAAAAAGTTTAATCTTTTTTTTACAGTGTAGAGGAGGAGTGTGTATAACTAATAATAAACGCCCATTCCTATAGGAAATGGGCGTTTATTATTTTGTTAAAAACTATTATTGAGCACTTGGTGTTTGCTCTGGTTTGGGTAAAAGAGCTTTACGTGATAATTTGAATTTTCCTGTTTTAGGATCTACTCCGATAAGTTTCACCTGAATTTTATCTCCTTCTTTTAAAATACCTTCCATCGTTTCAAGCCGGCGATGCTCTATTTCAGAGATATGTAAAAGTCCATCTTTTCCTGGCATGAATTCAACAAAAGCTCCAAAAGCCATAATGGATTTTACTTTTCCTTCATATACTTCACCAACTTCGGGTTGGGCAACAATACCTTTGATTTTTGATAGTACCGCATTAATTGCATCTGCATTGTTTGCAACAATGTCGATATGGCCCATATTATTGATCTCTTCAATTACAATGGTAGCACCTGTTTCGCGTTGCATTTCCTGGATAATTTTTCCTCCTGGTCCGATTACGGCTCCAATGAATTCTTTTGGAATGGTCATTTTAACTATACGTGGAGCATGTGGCTTATAGTCGGGACGTGTAGAAGAAATTGTTTTTGTCATTTCTCCTAAAATGTGTAAACGACCTTGTTTTGCTTGTTCCAATGCTTCAGCCATTGTTTCATATGGTAAACCATTTACTTTTAAATCCATCTGACAAGCAGTGATACCATCTTTGGTTCCACAAACTTTAAAGTCCATATCACCTAAATGATCTTCATCCCCTAGGATATCAGATAAAATAGCGTATTTACCTTTATCATCCGTAATCAATCCCATAGCAATACCGGAAACCGGTTTTTCGATTTTGACACCTGCATCCATTAGTGCCAATGTACCTGCACAAACAGTTGCCATAGAAGAAGAGCCATTTGATTCCAAAATATCAGAAACCACGCGAACCGTATAAGGGTTTTCTGGAGATATAACTTGTTTTAATGCACGTTCTGCAAGATTACCATGTCCAACTTCACGTCTTCCCGGTCCACGGTTAGGCTTTACTTCACCCGTTGAAAAGGCCGGGAAATTATAGTGCAACATGAAATTATTTTGTCCCTGGAAAAGTGCCCTGTCAATTGACTGTAAATCCAATTTAGTTCCCAGTGTTACAGAGGTCAGGGACTGAGTTTCCCCTCTTGTAAAAATAGCAGAACCGTGTGCTGATGGTAAATACCCAACTTCACTCCAGATAGGGCGGATCTCATTTGTTTTACGTCCATCCAAACGTGCTCTTTCATCAAGCACAAAGCGGCGAACAGCGACATATTCAACTTCATGGTAATATTTTTTAACGAGTCCTGCATCAATGGTTTCTTTTTCTTCTTCGGATAAGCCATCAAGGAACTCCTGAACTACCGCTTTAAAGGCTGCGCTACGTTCTTTTTTATTTGGATTTTTTAAAGCAGCAACAGCATAAGCTTTGTCATATAATGTTTTGAATATGCGTTCTTTTAATTCAGGGTCATTCGTTTCATGATTGTATTCACGGGTCACAATTTTTCCTTTAACCGCTTCAACTTTGGCTTTTAACTCGATGATTGCTTTGATTTGAATGCGGATAGCCTCGTGTGCAAATTTAATTGCTTCCAGCATTTCCGCTTCTGAAATTTCTTTCATTTCGCCTTCTACCATCAGAATATCTTTTTCGGAGGCAGCAATGATCATATCCAGGGCAGATTTTGACAGTTCTTCTACGGATGGGTTGATTATTAACTTTCCGTCTATTTTTCCAACCCGTACTTCAGATACCGGTCCGTTGAAGGGAATATCGGAAACAGCTATTGCTGCAGAAGCTGCTAAACCAGCCAATGCGTCGGGTAAAATATTCTTGTCTCCTGAAATAAGCGTAATCAAAACCTGTGTGTCTGCATGATAATCCTCAGGGAATAAAGGACGCAATGCACGATCAACTAAGCGACTGATCAATATTTCGTAATCCGACAAACGGGCTTCCCGTTTAAAAAAACCTCCCGGAAAACGACCGGCCGAAGCAAATTTTTCTTGATAATCAACTGATAGTGGTAAAAAATCAGTACCTTCTTTTGCATCTTTATTGGATACAACTGTTGCAAGTAACATGGTATCTCCCATTTTAACAACAACAGCACCATCTGCTTGTTTCGCTAATTTTCCTGTTTCTAAAGTAATTGAGCGACCATCCGCTAAATTAAATGTGTGTGTAATTCCAATTTGTGACATGTTTTTCTTTTTTTATTGTTTTCGTTACCTCTTCTGTATTTCAAATTATTGTTTTAATATATTCAAATTGTGCGGAAATACGGGATGTTTTATGTTCCGAGTAAATGCACAAAAAGCATCCTACCGACAGGTAGAATGCCTTTAATTAGTTGTGTATGAAAACGCAAACTTATTTTCTTAAGTCAAGTTTTTTAACCACAGCACGGTATCTTTCTATGTCATTTGCTTTAAGATAATCCAACAAACCACGTCTTTTTGACACCAATGCGATCAATGATTTTTGAGTGCCAAAATCCTTTTTATTTGATTTCAAGTGCTCTGTTAAGTGATCTATTCTATGAGAAAACAAAGCAATTTGCCCTTCTGCTGAGCCAGTATCTTTTTCTGATTTGCCGTGTTTTTTAAAAATGTCTTTTTTTATTTCAGATGTTAAATACATGTTTTAGGTATTTTTTTTAAATTTTGGAATGCAAATATAACTATTTTTTTTAGTTTTCCAATAATCCTTCAAAATTTGCTGGAAAAAGCATCTTAATTATCCTTGAAATTGGAGGTAAACAATTAGTTTTTAAACATTCGAAGCAGTTGTGCCAGCTTAACTTTCAGCTCCTTGCGGTTGACGATTTTATCAAGAAAACCGTGTTCAAGCACAAATTCGGATGTTTGAAAACCTTTCGGCAGATCCTTTCCTATTGTTTCTTTTACTACACGAGGGCCGGCAAAACCAATCAATGCACCAGGTTCAGCAATATTTAAATCACCCAGCATCGCATAAGATGCCGTAACACCGCCTGTGGTAGGGTCTGTTAAAAAAGAAATAAAAGGTATTTTAGCTTCATTCATCAATGACAATTTTGCAGATGTTTTAGCCATCTGCATCAGCGAAAAAGCAGCCTCCATCATTCGTGCACCACCGGATTTGGAAATGATCATCAGAGGCATCCTGTTTTCCAGGCAATAATCAATTGCCCGTGCTATTTTTTCTCCTACAACAGACCCCATCGATCCGCCAATGAATGCAAAGTCCATACAGGCAATCATCAAATCTTCTCCTTCGACCTTTCCGTAGGCCGTACGTATTGCATCTTTTAAATGGGTTTTCTTAACAGTATCTACCAGACGGTCAGTGTATTTTTTTGTATCCACAAAATTCAAAGGATCCCCTGCAGTAAGATTGTCGTTTATCTCTACAAACTTGTTGTCATCAAATAATATCTGAAAATACTCGGCTGAACCAATTTTTTCATGATAATCACATTCAGGACAAACATATTTGTTGATAGCATGTTCGTTTGAGGGAGTGATTTTTTTACAGGAAGGACATTTGTACCATAAACCTTCAGGAGTTTCTTTTTTCTCTGTAGTAGATGTAGTAATTCCTTTTTTAATACGTTTAAACCAACTCATTTGAACCTCAGATTTTGTATTTCGATTTCGAACGGATGACTCCATAATTCATTATTAAGAGTTTGTTTACAGGTCAGGCAGAAGGTTGTCTTCATATAAAAACCTGTTCAATGTGTCTGTAAACTTACGCAATTGTAATTTTTGTGTCTAAATACACATCTTGAATCGCATTTAATAATTCTACTCCTTCTTTCATGGGTTTCTGAAAAGCTTTACGGCCAGAAATAAGTCCATGCCCGCCAGCGCGTTTGTTGATTACAGCTGTAGTAACTGCTTCTGCTAAATCGGATGCTCCTTTTGATTCTCCGCCTGAATTGATCAAACCAAAACGTCCCATATAGCAGTTTGCTACCTGATAACGACATAAGTCAATCAAATTTTCAGATGAAAGTTCTGAATATACTTTCGGATGCGTTTTTCCAAAATTGACAGCAGTATAACCGCCATTTTTGTCAGACAGTTTTTGTTTAATAATATCCGCCTGAATAGTTACTCCTAAGTGGTTTGCCTGAGACGAAAGATCGGCGGCTGTGTGATAGTCCACGCCATCTTTTTTAAATCCGCTATTGCGTGTATAACACCATAATATCGTGGCCAATCCAAGTTCGTGTGCACGTTCAAAGGCTTGCGCTACTTCCACAATTTGACGGGAAGACTCAGGTGAACCAAAATAGATGGTTGCTCCAACAGCTACAGCCCCCATGTTCCAGGCTTCTTCTACTGAGCCAAACATGATTTGGTCAAATTTATTTGGATAGCTTAAAAACTCATTGTGATTAATTTTTACTATAAAAGGTATTTGATGCGCATATTTACGTGCAACAGATGCAAGTACACCATAAGTAGAAGCCACTGCATTACAGCCACCTTCTATTGCCAGTTTTACAATGTTCTCGGAATCAAAATAAATAGGATTAGGAGCAAAAGAAGCACCTGCACTATGTTCGATTCCCTGGTCAACAGGAAGAATACTTAAATAGCCGGTGTTTGCCAAACGTCCGGTACCATATAATTGTTGTAAACTACGCAATACCTGTGGATTACGGTTGCTTGGAGCAAAAATACGTTCTACAAAATCTGCTCCTGGTAAGTGTAATAGATCTTTTGAAATGGTTTTACAAGTGTGATTCAATAACGAGGCATTTGCGCCCAATAATTCTTCTGTTGTTTTAGTTGCAGTCTTCGTTGCCATTACTTAGTAAGTTGTTTAATGAATTGATGATGTAAAACCGTATTACATCTAACATTAATTTTCTAGTTATTTTTTATTTGGAAGGCAAAGCTAATAATTTTTAGGAAATATTTAATAGGTAATATTTAATTGCATGTAGTAATTGATCTTTCTGCATAACAAGCCTGTTAGAATGGATAACCGATGCCCAGATTCAATACTGTAAAATAACCTCCGGAATGCTTGCTCTTGTAATTTTGCTTCCAGCTTCTGTCAAACCAGTGTTTAATTACCCATCGATCCGCTTCTTCAAACTGGGGATCTCTGACTTTAATACCGATGTCTAACCGAAGTATGAAAAAATTAAAATCGCCGCGCAATCCGATACCTGTCCCAATCGCTATTTGTTTATAAAACCTGTCCAGTTTAAAATCACCTTCGGGACGTGTAGCATCCGGCCGGCGAAGCCAGTTATTTCCTGCATCTACAAAGACGGCTCCGTTAAGGAATTTAAACAGTTTAAAACGATATTCTATATTTCCCTCCAACTGCCCATCTCCAAACTGGTCATACCCGGCATTTATACTATCAGCATATGAACCAGGTCCTAGTGTCCTTGACCGCCAGGCACGGATACCGTTGGAGCCCCCACTAAAAAAACGGCGTTCGTAAGGTAAGGAAGTAAAGTTCACCAATGGGATGCCGATCCCTGCAGCAATTCTCAAAACAACTTTATTTATCTCATTTGAATTGAAATAATACCGATAATCAATATCTGTTCGCAGGTATTGTGAAAATGGAATACCTGCCAATAAGTAACTACCTGAATCATTCTTAAAAGTGTTCGGTTGTATACTATTCACAAGTGCATATGCTCCTCTTAACAGGTTACCGGAAGATTCGGCATTCACTCGTAAAAATGGAAAATTCTCTAATTTCTTAATGTCTTGTTCATTAAATGTAAATGTGTACCGGGTGCTGGTAGAAACGTGATTAATAAAACTATTACGGATATAGAAATCCTTTACGTTTGCTGTCAGGTATTCATCAAATGCCGGGCTAAGACTTACTTTAACAAAGTTAATAACGAGCGGATTGACGGTATGTCGTTTTTGTGCCGTTTCTTTCCATGTATACCCAAAGGATAAATTGGTTAAGTATCTGGTATAGTCTGGTCGGCGTTGATAGATGTATGCACAGGTAAAAATGGTTTTTGGATTGGATTGTTTGGAAAACCGGATACGGAAGGGCAGTAAGAATCTGGGTATATAAAGATTGGCTTCCGGACCGATTTC
>CAZMRM010000232.1:0-2528 GCA_964568515.1 uncultured Chitinophaga sp.
AATAAGTTTTCATTATACATGTACTTCATATAAGATGCATTTAAGGATATTTTATCTGTAATTTTTCTTCGCATCGATAAGGTAGAATATAAATTAAGTTCTTTCTGATAATCACTTTGTTTTCCAATGGCAAAGGATAGGGGAGTTGAGTTGAGATCAGTTCCTGCGGTGGCACCGAATATGGCTTGTCCCCGATCCAGTCTGCCATGAGTAGAAGAATAAACAAGATCAAAATTCACCATTGTTTTATCATCCGGAATAAATGAAACAGAAGGAGCAACCACCACATCCTGCGTTTCCTGCAGGATCCGGAATGATCCGGCATTCTGATAAGCAATATTAAGACGGTACAAAAGTGTTTTTGATTCGTTCATTGGTCCTGTAAAATCAGAAATGAGACGGAAAGTATTATAGCTTCCGGTAACAAAGCTGATTGCTTTTCTGTTTTCAGTCAATGGTTTCTTGGTTACTGAATTGATGGTTCCTCCCGGACTGGTATTTGCATATAAAGCAGATGCGGGTCCTTTGATCACTTCAATTCTTTCCATATTGGAAAGTAAGGACTGGTTCCAGCCACCGGTCGGCATTCTCAACCCATTGATTAATCTGTTGCTTGTTGCAAACCCCCGTACAACAAAGCCATTATTATTGTAGGAAGACTGGTTAACACCGCTGATGTTCTTTACCACATCATTGTTCTTGAATCCTTGTCTGTCCTGTATCACCTCTTTGGTAACATAACTGATTGCCTGCGGAACATATTTAATAGGTGTTTCTGTTTTTGTTCCGGAGAAAGATGCTGTGTTTTTGTAAGTCTGTTCCCTGCGGCCTGTAATCTCTACTTCCTGGAGCTGATTAAGTGATGCTTTCAGGTTTATATCAGCAATAAGCGTTTCATTTTCTTTTACCTCTATCTGTTTTTCCTGAGATTCATACCCCACGAATGTAACAACAAGTGTATAATTTCCTGCTTCTATGGCCGGGATCTCGTAGGTTCCGTCTTTACCGGCCATAGCCCCTTTAGATGTTCCTTTTAAACCAATATTCACAAACTCAGCTGATTGTCCTTCAGCTATTTTTATTGTTCCTTTAACGGTTCCGGTCTGAGCTATGACAAATAAAGAGCCCATCAGGAGAACAAGACATAGCATTTTTTGTAGTGTTGTTTTCATGTTTTTGTTCGATTATAATTTATGATGAATGAGTTATTGGCAGCGGATATTTGAAATATAGGGGGATTCACTTGATCCTTCTTGTATGGAATGGTTCTAAATAATTGCGCGGCAAAATAAGTACTAAATTTTAGAGTCTGAAATACCTATTTTGTGGTAAAATGGAGTACCTGTAATAAGGTGAGAGATAAGGACCGGTTTACATTTTCTGTTGAATATTAATGTATACAATTGAAGGATTACCTTTTATATTTGCATAACAGGGCATAAAAAAAACCGATTGTGGTGTTGAAGCTCAAATAATGTTATTTTAGGATATGACAACCGAAGAAATTGCACAACAATTAAAGTTAACGGCTCAGCTCATGGAGCTGCACGAAGAAAATCCGTTCAAAATAAGATCCATTGCCAATGCCGCATTTAAACTGGATAAAACAGACATTGCCCTGCAAGGGTTAAGCTTGCAGGAATTAGAAAAGATCGATGGAATAGGTAAAGGAATTGCACTCAAGATAAATGAATTACAAACGACCGGCACGCTGAAAGAACTGAATGAAATGCTGGAAAGAACACCTGTTGGAATTATTGATATGCTGGGTGTTAAAGGCATTGGTCCTAAAAAAGTGGGACAACTCTGGCGGGAGCTTCAGATCGAAAGTGTTGGTGAATTATTATATGCCTGTAATGAGAACAGGCTCACTTCCCTTAAAGGTTTCGGTGCAAAAACACAGGAGCAGGTGAAAAAACAGATTGAGTTCCATCAGTCAAACAAAGGAAAATTTCATTATGCCAGTCTCGAACTTTTTGCTGATACATTGGTTGAATTATTAAAGAAAAAATACCAGACGGATTTGGTATCCTTAACAGGGGCTATGCGCAGAAGGAATGAGATCATCGAAAAAGTGGAAATAGTCATTGCTACGGAAAAGGCGGTGGATGTTAGTGATATGGAGAACAGGTTCCAGGTTGAGCTTCAGATTATTGTTTGCAAGCCGGAAGAGTTTTATGTCACCTTGTTTAAAACAACTGCAAATAGCGAACATCTGAAGAAAATGAACCTGTTATCGGATTTGCTTCATCCGGCATCTGAAAAAGAAATTTACGATTTGCATCAGTTGGCTTATATTGAACCGGAATTACGTGAAGGATTGAATGAGATAGAAATGGCACGTGAGAACAAACTTCCAAGATTGATCGAATTTACCGACCTGAAAGGAATTTTACACAATCACAGTACCTACAGTGATGGCATTCATACATTGAAAGAAATGGCAGAACATTGTAAAAGCCTGGGTTATGAATACCTTGGTATTTGCGACCATTCCCAGTCGGCCTTTTATGCCAACGGACTAAAAC
>CAZMRM010000232.1:2538-6563 GCA_964568515.1 uncultured Chitinophaga sp.
ACAGCATCAGGAGATCGATCAGTTGAATGCACAATTGCATCCGTTCAAAATTTTCAAGGGTATTGAGAGCGATATTTTAAATGACGGATCATTGGACTATTCTCCGGAGGTATTAAAAACATTTGATTTTATTGTTGCTTCCATTCATTCCAATTTAAAGATGACAGAAGAGAAAGCAACAGCACGCATCCTGAAAGCAATCGAAAATCCTTTTACAACTTTGCTGGGACATCCTACCGGAAGATTACTCCTTTCAAGGGAAGGATACCCGGTTGATCACAAAAGAATAATAGATGCCTGTGCTGCAAATGGCGTAATAATTGAATTAAATGCTCACCCTTACCGGTTGGACATTGATTGGAGATGGATCCCCTATTGTCTTGAAAAAGGGGTGATGATTTCCATCAATCCCGATGCACACGAAAAAGCCGGATACAATGACATGAAGTATGGAACCTATGTGGCAAGAAAGGGAATGTTAACCAAAGAAATGTGTTTTAATGCTTTGAATAAAGAAGAAATAGAGGCGATTTTTATCAAAAGAAAAAATAGATTGACCTAACCAAATTTAAAACAGACTGTATGCAATTATTAAATTCAATAGCCAGCTGGTGGATGAAAAAGCGAATGCATCAGATAGAGCTATTCATGAAATATCCTTTAGATGTGCAGGAAGAATGTTTACATAAACTGATTAATGCAGCAAAATATACAGAATGGGGAAGAACACATGATTATGAAAATATTTTTACTGCACAACAGTTTAAAAGAAATGTTCCCCTGCAAAATTATGAAACATTGAAACCCTTTATTGACCGGATGAGAAAAGGGGAACAAAATGTATTATGGAACTCAGACATCAAATGGTTTGCAAAATCATCAGGAACAACCAACGATAAAAGTAAATTTATTCCCGTTAGCGAAGAATCGCTCAATGATTGTCATTACAACGGAGGGAGGGATATGATCTCCATCCATTGCACACTTCATCCCGAAACACAGTTATTTACAGGGAAAAATCTGGCACTTGCCGGTAGCCTTGTCACAGAGCATCGCGGATATTACGAGATGCAGCATGGAGACTTGTCAGCAATTGTCATCAATAATTTACCGGTATGGGCAGAATTTTTCCGCGCTCCCGAACTCTCCATTGCCTTAATGGATAAGTGGGATGAAAAACTGGAAAAAATTGCACAGGCCACCATGAATGAAAATGTGGTAAGCCTTGCGGGTGTTCCATCCTGGATGCTCCTCATCATGAAGCGCGTTCTGGAAGAAGCAGGTAAAAAATCCATAGCTGAAGTATGGCCCAACCTTGAAGTTTATTTTCATGGGGGTGTAAGTTTTGCACCCTATAAAGAACAGTTTAAATCCATCTTCAATAAATCAGATTTGAATTTTCTGGAACTGTACAATGCTTCCGAAGGTTTTTTTGGTATCCAGGATCAGCATGATTCGGAAGAGTTATTGTTAATGCTTGACTACGGAATTTACTACGAATTTCTACCCTTGGAAAACATCCAGGAAGAAAACCCCGAAACACTTTCACTCGAAGAAGTAAGGACAGATACCCATTATGCTTTGATCATTTCAACCAGTGCCGGCTTGTGGAGATACATGGTAGGGGATACGATCAAATTTACTTCTCTTCATCCATTCCGTTTTAAAATTACCGGACGCACAAAACATTTTATGAATGCCTTTGGAGAAGAAGTAATGATAGACAATGCCGACAAAGCAATTGCAATGGCCTGTGAAAAAACAAAGGCTCAGATAAAAGAATATTCCGCAGCACCTGTATTTATGAACCAGCAGGATAATGGTGCACATGAATGGGTCATTGAATTTGAAGTGTATCCCGATTCCATTCAGCAGTTTAAAGAAGAGCTGGATACAGCTTTAAAATCAATTAACTCCGATTATGAAGCAAAACGTTATCAGAGTATGATCCTGAAAGAACCGATTGTTCATGCCGTTTCAAAGGATACATTCTATCAGTGGTTCAAATCCAGGAATAAGCTGGGTGGACAACATAAAATTCCACGATTGTCAAATGACAGGAAATACATTGAAGAGATTATGAAAATTGCGAATATAGCAAAGGCACCCGTTTCCAATGAACAGCTAGTGAATCAGCAACTAAGTCCGGATCCTCCATCTGTATAATATAAAAAATGCAGGGCCAGAGTACAGACTCTGGCTTTTTGGTTTTCCGCTTCAAACAATATCATAAAGAGAAGGAAGAATAAACACTATATTCGTTAGTATATTTGCTTTAATTAAATGTAAACACATTCCATGAAAAAAGTAATAGTGCTGTTGATTTGCTTTACCGGTAGTTTATTTGACCTGCATGCACAGGATTCGTTAAAGTATGAGCTGTTAAATGCCATTGAAACGGATGCGGATTTTTTTACAACTGATAATCAAAGTAACATCTATACGGTTAAAGGAAATGTATTAACCAAATATGATAAAACAGGAAAATTTTTATACCGGTACAGCAACAAGAATTATGGCAATATCAATTTTGTGGATGTCTCGAATATGCTTAAAATACTGGTTTTTTACAGGAATTATTTATTGACGGTTTTTCTTGATAATACGCTCAGCATAAACGGTGAACCCATAAGCCTGGATAAACTGGGTTATCTGCAGGCGCAGTTAGTTTGTGCCTCTCATAACAATGGTTTGTGGATCTATGATCAGCAGAATCTTCAGCTAGTGAGGTTGGGGCAAAATCTGGAACCCACACAACGGACAGGAAATCTGGCTGCTATACTTGCAATTGAGCTTCACCCGGATTATCTCCTTGAATATGATAACAAGGTTTATCTGAACAATCCTTCAACCGGTATTCTTGTGTTTGATATCTATGGAACGTATTATAAAACCATCCCTGTAAAAGACATCAGGCAATTTCAACCCTTTGGCGATCAGGTATATTATAGCACCGGAAACGAAATCAAAGCTTATAATCTCAAAACCACAGATGAGGTAACATTTGAAACACCTTTAACAGAATTTAAAAATTTTCGGTTGGAAATGGGTACGTTACTCCTTCAAACCACAGAAAACATTCAGGTCTATACACCTGCGCAATGAGGCAGAAGAGCTTAAAAACTTATTCACAATTTTTCTTTTTTTTATAAATACCCTGTTAGAATTTGTATTTTCGTTTTCGGTTTTAAAAATATTTATAGAATTATGCACATAGCAATAGCAGGAAACATAGGCTCAGGAAAAACCACTCTCACCACTCTTTTATCCAAACATTATAAATGGCACCCGCATTTTGAAGATGCTGATGACAATCCGTATTTGAATGATTTTTATGAAGACATGCAGCGTTGGTCATTTAACCTGCAGGTATACTTTTTAAACAGTCGTTTTGGACAGGTGCAGCAAATCCGTAACAGCGGAAAAACAGTGATCCAGGACAGAACCATTTATGAGGATGCTTATATTTTTGCACCGAACCTGCATGCTATGGGTTTGATGACAACCCGTGACTTTGAAAATTATTTTGCATTGTTCAAATTAATGGAGTCATTTATTTCACCACCGGATTTATTGATCTACCTGCGTGCCTCTGTACCCACACTCGTACACCAGATCTCTAAACGGGGCCGTGATTATGAAAACGCTATACGCATTGATTATCTGAAGCGGTTGAATGAACGGTATGAAGCCTTTATTACTTCTTATGAACAGGAGAACAAAGGTGCCAAGCTGCTGATCATTGATGTGGATAACAATAATTTTTCTGAAAAATCAGAGGATCTGGGTGCCATCATTCATAAAATTGATGCGGAAATTAACGGATTGTTCTGATTCTTTGCAACCCCGGAGCAACACACTGAAAAAATCAATTGTAAAAAAATAATTTTGAAGAGTCGTTCAGGCGCATCTGTTATATATGCTGACAGCCGGACAATCCATTGCGCTTTTTTGTTGTATTTCTTCCACAGCACGCCACCACCTACATTCCTGATTTTACCATCATTCCATCCCTCAGCAGGTTG
>CAZMRM010000233.1:0-6552 GCA_964568515.1 uncultured Chitinophaga sp.
TGTTGCACCTGCTTTCTGTAATGGAATACGGTTACCATCTTTGTAAGCAGTGATGAATGCACCCTCATATCCTTGCATCAATAGCTTGGCTTTATGTTTTGCAGCTTCGTCAATATTTTTATGTGTACCGGTCATGTATTTATACAAGCTGTCCTCCGTTCTGATTTGTATCAGATCATTGATTTCCGGGAATACATTTTTAGATATCGGTCTGCGATATGCTCCCAGTTGTACTCTGAACACAATTCCAGGCGTTTTTATATCGGTTGGGATAATCGCATTTCTGGCTGTTTTTCCATCACGGTAAATATTTTGTTTTTTGTCGGCACTTACCGTTTTTGAAGTTCCAGCTGGATCTTCTTTGTCCGATGTAACATGCTTATCTTTTGAGCGTGTGCTTGCAGTAACAGTGGTTTCCTGATCAGGGTCATAGAATTTACCACGTTGTTTGTACATTACTTTTATATTATTCAATCCGCTTTCGATCAACTCCTGTTTACGGGTCTCTGCATCCTGTTTTTTGGAAAATGCACCCGCAGTATACACGGTAGTTGAATCATCCAGCACAGTTGTGGATATATCACTTATACTTAAAAACTGTGTCATCAGATCGGGAGGCAATCCTGTTTTGAATATACCCAATTCAACAGTGTACTCTTTTTCATTGTAACGACTCCTGATAATTGCTCCATTATGATCATGTACCACCACCTTTGCGAACATACCGGTAGAGTCCATATAGAAATTATAGCGGTAAGCCAGAACAGAATCTGTTAGCTCAACACCTTTTTCATCTACAAAGGCATCTACACGGGTAGCAAGTTCGGAGTCGTTGTAATTTGGAACCAGATCCTCGTCATCATCAAGCGGACATCCTTTTGCATCCACAAGTACTCCTGCTGGCGTTCCCTGACAGGAGTCAAGAAAATCAGTTACACCATCGCCGTCCTGATCCTCGTTTTCCAAAGCAAGGAAGTCTACATTTTCTCCCGTAAACTGGAATTTTTCTTCCTCTTCTCTTGCACTGCGTTTTCCAAAACCAAAATTATAGCTTAAACCAAAAGAGGTCATCAGAAAATGGTCATTACTTTTATTCCCGGCCCTGATATCAATACTTTTTGAAGTAACCCCGTCCATATAATCCGTCAATGTAAAGTACATGGTAGCACCTACTTTGCAGTTGAGGTGATCATTGATTTTAAAATTAACACCAATTCCAACAGGCATTGCAAATGAATGTTCAGGGTATTTACCAAAGCCATCTGCATTTAATGTTTGTATATCCGATTCATAAGTATAATCACGTTTGATTTCTATCGCTTTGGATGCATTCGGATCTGTTTCACTCATATTACGAATGCTATTGTCTGACCAGTAATAATAACGGTTTCCTTTTGCATCAAACAGATCGGTTTTAGAATTGTAATTAAAAGCAGCAACACCGAGTGAAATAAAAGGACTGGCTTCCCGGGTGGCTGGTAAAAAATTTCCGAAGTCATACGACACGTTTACACTTCCTGCAAAAATGCGGGATTCAAAATTCAGGTTCCGCCCGTTGGTTAAAAACCGTTCATTTGCTCCTAAATTTCCATACAATACATTAAAATTAAATTTCAGGTAATTATTAATAGGCTGGGAAACATATAATTCATAACCGATACGGCTAACAGAAGGGGATTGAAAATGATTGGTATACAGATCTCCAAAAAATGAGAGCATACCGGTTCCTACCCCTATTACCGGTTTAAAAATAAAATCGGGATGTTCTAAAGAAGAAACAGTGGTTGTGCTAAAAGAAGAAACAGTGGTTGTGCTAAAAGAAGATGAGGAAATGTTATGAGAAGTTGTATCCGTATTTTGTGCATACGTTAACATTCCCAAAAATATAAAAAACAAAAGGCTTTTTACTTTATATAACATATATGGCAAATATAATACAAAAACTCAATTTAACACGTTTTATACGTGCCAAACTGAGTTTTGATATACTTGAAACAGAGGAGGTTATCTAAACCATTTCTGACTGGTGATCATTAATGCTTCCTGTACGGTAATTCTTTTTCCGGCATTGTAAGCTGTGACAAACGGCCCTACCACACCTTTACCTTTTATTACATCTCTTGAATCGTGTGCCGATTTGTATTCTTTATGCGAACCTACTGTATACTTTGTAAAGCCTTGTGCCATTTCAGTGATAACCGGTTCATATAAGTTATAACGTGTTGCCAGCACCCCGGCTTCTACTGCACGGTGTAATGCTGCAATTTGAACGCGGTAATTTACATCACCCTGAGGAACGGGTACATTGGTCGCAGATAAAACTTTGCTATTATCCTGAGCCGGAGGTGTTACAGGTTCTGTTGTAGCAGGAATCACATTGGTATTGTCTGCTATCACAGTTGGTTGTATCGTATCCACCTTTGGTTCTTCTTGTTTAGGTTCTTCCTGTTTGGGTTCTTCTGTGGTAAGTGTGGTAAGAGCAGTTGCCACAGGTGGAGGAATAGTGCCGCTGGTACCTACAAAACTGGTTGGAATGGTGTATTTTTTTGTTTCGTCATTTTCAATGTAAGAAAATACTCCATCTATTACAAAGTTCCCACTGGCAGTAGAAGCAACGTTTACTTTATAAGAAACTTTGAATTCTGGCTCGGAAGGTAAGGACACCCATACAAATTTTACCTTTTGATCAGAAAAGCTAAAGGACCCTCCTTTTGATTCACCCGACACTGCTGTAAAACCTGCAGGTAATGTTTCTAATAATTTAGCAAAGCCACTCAAATTTCCTTTATTGATATTCAGTTCAACAATAAATTCAGAACCTACAGAAGCAGGCGCTGTACGCGTACATTTTACAGACAGGCCTTCATTTCCGGCTAAATTTGCAGCTGCCTGTACTGGCACCTGAGCCGGAGTTTCAGCTGTTTCAGCAGGTGTGGTTGTGGCAGGAGGGGTATTGGTTGCTACTGCAGGAGCATCGCTTATAATATTAATGGTAGCCGGTGTAACCTCTACGGTTTGTTTTACATTTTCAGCAACATACGAAAACTTACCTCCGATGAGTTGATCACCACTTACTCCGGACGGTACTTTAATCGTGTATTTTACTTTGAACTCCTTATCAGCCGGAAGTGACATCCAGATCAATTTAACGGATTGATTGCTAAAGGTAAATGAACCACCGCTATTTTCATTTTTGTCAACAGCAACAAATCCTTCCGGAAGATCTTGTTGCAATTTGGCAAAACCGGTAGTGCCACCTTTGTTAATGGTTAGTTCTACAACAAATTCAGTCCCGGCTTTTGCAGAAGCAGGAATGTTTTGTGTAATGGTAATCGTATCAGCAAAGAAAAACTGATAAATCAACAATGCTAGAGAGTTGAATAATAGAGCTGCATATTTTAACATAGTCATTATTTTTAGTTTTACTTAGTTTACTGTTCAAAGAAATAATCAATTAAGCTGTTTAACTTTTCTATTGTAAATGAAGTGTTGCCTTCAAAAAAAGCATCGATTGCATCTGCAATTTCATTGGTTGAAATAAAACCATCCTTATTTTTATCAGCAGGTTGTAATGCGGATGGAATGGCTGATTTGGATTTTTGAGTTTTGCGTTCTTCCTTCACTTTACTCTCTATACTTTTTAAAGAAGCTAAACTCGGATTTTGCTTAAAGAGCTGACTTCGTTCGGTTGCAACAGAATCCATTTTCGACTTTTCTGCAATGGATTGATCCGTTACTGTTACACCTGATTCGTTGACGATGGCTCCTTTTGCAGAATTAATCTCTTTATCCTTATAATCAGGAATACCATCATGATCTGTATCAATGGGGCATCCACGGGAATCAACAGTAACCCCTTTTTCAGTCCCCGGACAATGATCATCTTTGTCTGCAACACCATCCTCATCCAGGTCACTTTTGTCCAGTGCCGCAAAATCAACAGCGCTCGTAACACTATTATCTTTTGATTTTTTAAAGAATTTAATTTCGATGGAAACACAACCAAAAATGTAACTGTCATTTCCCCCGCTTTTTACATTGTCTATCCGATCTGTTAGTGTAAGCCCATAGGTCCCTGTAAGGTTGAATGCAAGATGTTGTGTGGCATTTAGCTTGAATCCCAGACTCAATGGAATGACAAGAGAGGTTCTTCTATAATCTTCTGCAGGATCTTTTAATTGTGTTTCATAAGTATAATCACGTTGTATGATGACTGCATTGGATGGAGGAGGAACAGTTTGTGGTAAATTACGGATACTACCGTCGGACCAGTAATTGTAGGCAGTTCCATTCTTATCTTTTAGATCGCTATGAGGATCAAATTTCAGAAAACCAACACCTGCCTGTATATAAGGTGCAATTACACTACTGCTTTTAAATATGAAATCATTGTCGAAATGAAAAGTAAGATTCAGATTCGCTTGTGTGATGGGAGACTCAAAGTTCAGATTGCTTGTTGAACCATGATCACTGTTTGCAACTTTTCCAAATATACCATCCAGTGACACACCAAGGACTTTTCCAAATCGTTGTTCTATTCCTACTGTAAAACCACTTCTTATTCGGGTTAAAGAACTTATATCAAGCCCTTTTCCTACGTCGCCGTTAAATGATAAGATACCAGCACCTACATAGACTGAGGGAAGCCGTTTGAGTTGTTCTTCCTCCTGGGAAAATCCATTTCCCACCACCGAAAAAAACAAAGCTGAAGTAAATACTACCTTTTTTATCATTTGAGCCATTTTGCAATGATGTATAAGTAAACATCATTTGGTTTTCACTGATTCAGAATTAAAACGATTTCCTTTTTGTTGTTTTTATTGAGGTTTTAGCAAAACTATTCTAAAAAAAATGCTGATTTACATCTATGTAATGTGTAATTGTAAACACAGATGTGTTGATAACCGTTTGCATAGTGGATATGAAACTGTAAATTGAAAGCTTTTAAAAGCTTCTGTTTATAGGTAATGTAGAGAGGAAGTGGAGGTGAACAATAAGTTAAAATAGAAAATGATGTGTTTATTAACAATTGGTTTTTAATAAACTCCAACTGATCAATTCATTCATATCGAACAGATACACAGGATTAAATTTTGATTCACAATAAATAAGAAATGAATAATGATTTTGATTCAACAGGTAAATCCGGAGCGGAGGAATTGAAAGGGAGGTAAATAAAAAAGAGTTATCGTTTAACTTAAACAATAACTCTTTCCATCTCTAAATTTAAAAACTATGATATTACTTTTGCCTCTGGAAATTTATTCAGCCATGATTCCAACGCTTGTTTCGTTCTCACAATAATGGTTGTTTTATAATCCAATTGTATCTTTATTTTCGGACGGGTATCGTCGGCTATGACTTTTTTTGTTTTCATTGTATTCAGGTTTTACGTTAATTTTTAAAACACAATTATTTATCCAAAATTGGATGCTTAACATATTTTAACAGCTTTTTAGGACAGTTGTTTTTTCTTTTTTGGTTTATCGGACTCGATGACGTTTCTAAACACAAAATTGTGATCAAACAAGTCCAGTACAATTTGTGAATTCTTCTGTACTTTTCCGGCTAAAATCTGTTTAGACAACTCATTCAATACTCGTTTCTGTATCACCCGTTTCACTGGCCTGGCACCAAACTGAGGATCATAACCCAACTGGGCAAGCCAGTCGATAGCTTCCTGTGTAGCATCCAGCTCAATGTCACTTTCTGCAAGTGTTTTCTTAATTGCATTGAACTGAAATTCTACGATTTTGGTGACATCTTCCCGGGTCAGTGGTGTAAACATGATTGTTTCATCAATACGGTTCAAAAACTCCGGACGAATGCTTTTTTTCAAGAGCTCGAATACTTCCAGTTTTGTTTTAGCAATGATTTCTTCTTTATTTCCGGGTGTTATCTTTTCAAAATTTTCCTGGATTAAATGCGAACCCATATTGGAGGTCATGATAATAATGGTGTTTTTAAAATTCACAACACGACCCTTATTATCCGTTAAGCGACCATCATCCAGTACTTGTAAAAGGATATTGAATACATCCGGATGTGCTTTTTCGATTTCATCCAATAACACAACGCTATAAGGTCTTCTGCGAACAGCTTCTGTCAGTTGTCCACCTTCATCATATCCTACATAACCCGGAGGTGCCCCTACCAGTCTGCTCACTGCATGTCTCTCCTGATACTCACTCATATCAATACGGGTCATGCTGTTTTCGTTGTTGAAAAGAAAATCGGCGAGTGCTTTTGCAAGTTCTGTTTTACCAACACCTGTTGTTCCCAAAAAGATGAAAGAGCCGATCGGACGTTTGGAATCCTGCAAGCCTGCACGGCTCCGTCTAACCGCATCACTGATGGCTTCAATTGCTTCTTCCTGTCCTACAACACGTTTGCGCAACTCATCTTCCAGGTGAAGTAATTTCTCACGTTCACTTTGCAGCATTCTTGCTACCGGTATACCGGTCCAGCCGGCTACAACACTTGCAATATCTTCACTGTCTACTTCTTCTTTGATCAATTGTGAACCTTTGGTCTGCATTTCGGCAAGCTTGC
>CAZMRM010000234.1:0-1777 GCA_964568515.1 uncultured Chitinophaga sp.
TGAATTAGCCTTAAAAATAAGGGATAGTATTAATAATCATAAAAGGATTAAAGAAACTGGTTCAATCAACTGGGTAATTCTGAGTTTACTGATTTTTTTTGTATTAGCCATGCTTTTTAATTTTTGCTGTCATAAAAAAACAAGTATTTTGCATTAAGCGAAGCACCTTCGAAGCGTTGAGTCAGCTGTCCTTGTCCTAAAAAAGGAGTAGCTTTTCGCTGGCTATTTTGTTTTATTTGTTAAGGAGGTAATTAGTAATCTATCGAGGGTAGCTCATGGCGTATATTAAATCTCTGTTCAAACCTAAACTTAAACGAAAGCCCAACCTTTCAGATTGGGCCTCTTAAATTATAACAGTGCATTGCTCTCGCTCTCCACACTCACACTGTCCTTTTGTAGCGAGATCGGGAGTTGAACCCGAGACCTCAGGGTTATGAATCCTGCGCTCTAACCATCTGAGCTACCTCGCCAAATAAAATGATACATTAACCTTATTTTCAGTAGGTTTAATGGTTCATAAACCTTGATACATAGAGGTTATCTCATTTGAGGGCGCAAATATACTACTTATCTTTACATATTTGAAAGCACTTTTAAATATTTTTAACAGCTTAAAGGTATTTGCAGATTAATATTTTTTTATATATTGCGTGAGTTTTGTTCATGGATCATTTTTGTATGATCGTCGTAAACTATTATAAAGTGAAAAAAGTGAAATCTACAAAATCGAAGCCTGCTGCTAAAAAAGCCAAAGCACCAGCTGCCGTAAAAAAAGCTCAGGGGAAATCTGCTAACAAAAAAGCAAAAACCTCAAAAACAGCTAAACCGGCCAAAAAAGCTGTTTCTAAGGTAGTTAGCAAGTCATCAAAAAAAAGTAGCACTGTAAAAAAATCGGCTAAACCAATCAAAGCTGCTTCATCCAAAGCATCTGCTAAAAAGAAAACAGGAAAACCTGAACTTCGGAAAGCAAAATCTGCTTCTAAAAAGGTAAAGGTTACAAAAGCAGTAAAACCGGGAAAAATAAAAAAAACAGCAAAACCTGAAAAGGCTACCAAACCGGTAAAGCCTGTTAAAAAAGCTATTATCCCTGCAAAACCAGGAAAAAAGGCGGGGAAAGAAGTAAAAACTGTAAAAGAGAAAAAGGATTCTAAAAAAGCGGGTGAGTCCCATCCGAAGGCTGCCGGATTCAGCACAGAACCCGTTAAAATAAAAAAAGGCAAAGGTGGAAGAAAACCCAAGTCCAAACATGATGATGATGAACCGGAAATCGTTCATGATGAATTGATTGAACAGATCATTCAAACAACAAAGAAGCAAGGCAAAACACCTAAGAAACTACGCATACTTCAGACATTTATTAACCCGATCAACTCTTTATCAGTGGCAACATCCGAAAAAAAGGGTGCAGGCCCTAAAAAAGAGCCTAAAGGAAAATTTGAATTGGAATACGTGGTACGTACTTCTCCCGGTATTTTATATGAACTCTTAACAACACCCAGCGGATTATCTGAATGGTTTGCAGATGATGTAAACATACGGGATGGTGTGTTCACCTTCTTCTGGGATGGCAGCGAACAAAAAGCAAAACTCCTTGGTTTCAAAGAAGAAAAATATGTACGCCTGCAATGGCTGGATAAACCCGAAGGTACTTTTTTTGAATTCCGCATCGAACGGGATGAATTAACCGGAGATATTTCCCTGATGATTGTTGATTTTGCCGAAGAAGGTTCGGATCAGTTAACATCCAAACTTTTATGGGACAGCCAGGTAAATAAAT
>CAZMRM010000234.1:1787-6512 GCA_964568515.1 uncultured Chitinophaga sp.
GTTTTGGGATCTAACTAACCGCAAGATTACTTTATGTAATTTTGCGGTCTGACAAATTCCAATTGCCGTGAAAGATATTTTTAAAGCGAATCTCTCATTTTTAATTCCCTACTTTATATTTATAGGCTGTGGTGCTGTTTTAATAACGGTCAATTCAAAAGCGTCTACACATCTCGAATTCAACTCTTTTCACATTAATTTCCTGGATGTTTTTTTTAAATACCTGACGTATCTGGGGGATGGGGTTACAGCTACATTAGTATTTATCATTCTTTTAACGGTTAGTTTTCGTGCTGCATTGGTAGTAGGACTGTCAAACATCACTGCAGCCATCATTACCCAGTTTTTAAAGCATACTTTTTTTTCGGATGTGGTAAGGCCCAAAAAATTTTTTGAAGGAATACATGACTTATACCTTGTATCCGGTGTTGATAATCATCTATACAACAGCTTTCCTTCCGGCCATAGCACTTGTGCTTTCTCCTTGTATTTTGCAATGGCACTTCTTGTAAAAAATAAATTTCTTAAATTCGTCTTCTTTTTAACAGCCTTATTGGTTGGCTATTCCAGAATTTACTTATCCCAACACTTTTTTGAAGATGTATATGTAGGTTCGCTGATAGGAGTATCCATTACCTGGCTTCTATTTTTTTACCTCAGTAACATGAATAAAAATAAGTTAGATAACTCCTTAATAACCGTTTTTAAAAATAACTGATGCAGAGCAGTATATACAGGTATAATATTCTCATTGCAGTCATTGCATTATTATTATTTATACCCTTTCTGGGAGCGGTTCATTTGTTCGATTGGGATGAAATTAATTTTGCGGAGTGTGCAAGGGAGATGCTCGTCACACAAGATTATTTTTCTGTAAAAATCGATTATCAGCCTTTTTGGGAAAAGCCTCCTGTATTTATATGGATGCAGGCCCTGTCTATGAAAATATTTGGAATCAATGAATTTGCAGCACGTTTTCCCAATGCTGTTTGTGGTGTGATCACATTGCTTGTTCTTTTCAATATCGGCAGAAAACTGTACGACATCCGGTTTGGATTATTGTGGGTGATGGTGTATGCAGGATCGTTCCTTCCGCATTTTTATTTTAAGTCCGGTATTATCGATCCCTGGTTTAACCTCTTCATTTTTTGCGGTTTGTATTACTTTATTTTATTCATTAATTACAATACACGTCAAAAACATACAAGGCTTTATCCTTATCTTTTTAAGTCTGCCGTTTTTATTGGTCTGGCTACATTAACCAAAGGGCCTGTTGCAGCACTTGTCATCGGCTTGTGCTTTATTGTATTCTGGGTGGTCAGGCGATTTTCGCCTGTTGCAAGGATCTCTCAATTGCTGTTGTATGGCATCTCCATCCTTGTAGTAGGATGTTTATGGTTCCTGATGCTTTATCTTACGGGAAATACAGCCATCATTTCCGAGTTTTTTACCTATCAGGTACGCTTATTCAATACACAGGATGCCGGGCATGGCGGCCCCTTCTTTTATCATTGGGTGGTGCTGCTGGTCGGATGTTTTCCAATGTCTGTTCTGGCAATCAATGCATTTAAAAGAAATGCACACGATACACCGTATCAACGCTTTTTTAAAGTGTGGATGATCATTTTGTTTTTAGTTGTGCTGATTTTGTTTAGCATTGTAAAAACCAAAATCGTTCATTACTCTTCCCTTTGTTATTTTCCCTTAAGCTTTTTGGCAGCATATGCCGTGCATAAACTGATGAATGGTGATATGAAATGGAAAAATATAAACAGTATCCTGTTGTTTTTTATTTCCCTGCTTATTGGTGCTGCCATTGCTGCACTTCCTTTCATTGATAAAAACAAGCAAAAGATCATTGATTCCGGACTTATAAAAGATGATTTTGCCGTTGAAAATTTAAAAGCAGCTGTTTACTGGACCGGCTACGAATGGCTCATTGGTTTCCTGATCATTGCCGGAACTGTTGCTTTACTTGTTTTAACCGGACTTAAAAAGTTAAATACGGGTTTGATCGTGATCTTTATCAGCAGCCTGATTGCTGTTAATTTGGCCTCTTTTGTTGTAGCGCCACGTATTGAACAATATTCACAACGTGCAGCAATTGACTTTTATACCTATTTACAAACAAAAGACTGTTATGTAGAAACCATCGGATTCAAAAGCTATGCACATTTATTTTACACTCGTAGAAAACCCCAGGCTAACAAAAACAGCTATAGCAGTGAATGGCTGTTGAAAGGAGAAATTGATAAACCGGCTTACTTTGTTAGCAAAATAACCAGCCTGGAAGAGATCAAACAAACTTATCCGGATCTGATTGAGCTGTATCGTAAAAATGGATTTGTGTTTTGGAAAAGAAATATAAGGCATTAGAACAATAGCCTGGTAAGCATTACAATTTGTCCGAGATGATACGCATCATGTTGAAGAATTCCCTGAATGTGCTCATAATAAGTCATTTCATTGGGTTCATACACTTTGTTTAATTCAGCCTTTTTTATCGTATTCAAAAATGTTATCCAGTCTTTTTGTGAAAGGGACAGTTGCTTCAGTGTATTTTTCCAGTCGGAAGCACTGCCTTTCTTCACCTTCTCGAAATAATTGTGAGCAGGGGTTTTAATTTGTTTTCCCTGTACACGTTGCAATACGTTTTTTCGCCAACTGATGATGTGATTGGTAATTTCCCAAATAGAGTTGGAGTTCGGATTCATTTTCTGAAGTGCCTGTTCCGCAGATACGGATTGAAGTGTATTTACCAGGTTCACATCAATCCAGGGGCTACCATCATAACCTTTTTCAAATAGCTGAACGATCCGTTGTATTTCTTTCATGGCAGAGAAGTTAACAAAAATTATTTTTTCATTTTATAACGCTTATTCTTATTCAGTCCCAGTTTGTAAAAGAAATGAGTAAAAGAAACCCTTAATACTCCCATTCCATATTTCATACTACGACTAAAATTGATAGAAGAAGCTTCGTCAAAATATTTGGTTGGACAGGTAATTTCAGCAATTTCGAAATTAGCCATAAAAATCTGGGAGATCATTTCATTATCGAAAACAAAATCATCGTTGTTGGCTTCATAATCTACTGTTTCCAGTACCTTTCTGGAAAAGGCCCTGTAACCGGTATGATATTCTGATAATTTCTGATTGATCAGTATGTTTTGAGCAAGTGTCAGGCAACGGTTAAAAAAATATTTGTATAACGGCATACCTCCCCGTAATGCGCCACCGCCAAGGATCCTTGAGCCAAACACGACAGGGTATAAATCATTTGCGATTAAATGCGACATGGAGTGAATCAGTAAAGGTGTATACTGATAATCGGGATGCAGCATGATCACAATATCTGCACCCAACGAAAGTGCCTTGTCGTAGCAAGATTTCTGGTTTCCGCCATAGCCACGGTTTTTCTGATGCTTGATAATGTGTTTGATCCCCAGTTGTTCAGCGACCTTTATGGTATCGTCTTTACTAACGTCATCCACCAGTACCACATCATCCACTATATCAAACGGAATTTCCTTATACGTTTTTTCAAGCGTCAAACCTGCATTGTAAGCGGGCAGTACAACAACTATCTTTTTATTTTTTATCATTGTTTGATTACTTAGCTGCAAAAATACTATTTACAATTTAATATTGCCATTTTAGGATTATAAAGTAGGAAAGAT
Organism: uncultured Chitinophaga sp.; assembly: GCA_964568515.1. GTDB lineage: Bacteria > Bacteroidota > Bacteroidia > 2-12-FULL-35-15 > 2-12-FULL-35-15 > 2-12-FULL-35-15. The sequence goes on from CAZMRM010000234.1 coordinate 5,467, forward strand.
TATACTCTTCTTTACATCTCTTTACATCTTAATTATTACGCCAACATTTGGATTTGTATGTGTATATTTGTATTCCTAAAACCACGCTATATTAATTGTGAAAACGCTTCATAAATTCATTCTCAGATCATACATCGGCCCTTTTATATTAACGTTCTTTATTGCCATGTTTGTTTTTTTTATGATGTTTATATTTACGTATATTGATGATTTTGTAGGAAAAGGGCTAAGCTTCAAAGTATTGGCTCAATTGTTTTTTTACTCGTCATTAACCACTGTTCCAATGGCACTTCCTCTGGCCATTCTTCTTTCCTCCTTAATGACGTTTGGTAATCTGGGAGAACATTTTGAACTGACGGCAATGAAAAGCTCCGGACTTTCACTTCAAAAGATTATGATTCCACTTATTGCCACTACCTGTTTGTTGTCTGTCTTGGCTTTTTATTTTTCCAACAATATTTTGCCATATACCAATCTAAAAGCAGGATCATTATTATATGATATCAGAAGTTCCAAGCCTGCTCTTTTGTTTAAAGATGGAATATTCAACAATAGTCTGACCGGCTTTAGCATACGTGTAGGCAAAAAAGAACGGGATGGTAAAACATTAAAGGACATCCTGATTTATGATCACCGGGAAATGAAAGGAAACAATGTGGTATTGTTAGCTAACTATGGTGAAATGCAACAAACCAATGATAAATCTTTTTTGGTGCTCACTTTAAGAGATGGAGTAAGCTATAAGGAAATGGCTAAGGATGACAAGGATGCCCGGACACATCCGTTTATACGGGATAAATTTCAGGAACGGGTGATCCGTTTTGATCTGTCCGAATTCAAACTCTCCAGAACAAATGAGCAGCTTTTTAAGGATAACCAGAAAATGCTCAATCTCTCCCAGCTTATTAAAGCGGTGGATTCATTCAATTTAAAACGGGAAAGAAGAAAAATAGAATTTCCCAAACAGCTCAAGCGCAGTTATTATAATAAGTCAATCAATAGTCTTGCAGCAATTGATACAGGTAAGAAAGAAGGGAAGATCATTT
>CAZMRM010000235.1:0-6493 GCA_964568515.1 uncultured Chitinophaga sp.
CCAGACTATGGAATGATAAACCATTGCCTCTCATTCTTTTTATTGCATTTATAACCCGCTTAATTTCCGTTATTTTTTCCAAAGGCTATGGAATGCACGATGATCATTTTTTAGTAATCGAAGCTTCAAAATCTTGGGCCGATGGATTTGATTATAACAATTGGCTGCCTATGGAAGGGCAAACAATGTCACCTTCAGGACATAGTTTTTTTTATGCGGGAATGCACTATTTTTTATTCCTGTTCCTAAAATCAATTGGTCTTCTCAATCCTCAGGGAGAAATGTATGTCGTGCGTCTTATTCATGCGCTCTTATCCTTGTTAACAGTTTATTGCGGTTATAAAATAGCGTTAAAAACAGCAGGTGAAAAAACTGCAAAAACAGTGGGTTTATTACTCGCTGTCTTTTGGTTCATGCCTTTTATGAGTGTTCGCAACCTAGTCGAATTTGTTTGCATCATTCCTATGATGGCGGCAACCTGGCTGGTTATAAAAGATGGAGAAAACAGAAACATGAGTTCTTATCTTTGGACCGGTTTGTTATTGGGAATCGCATTTTCCATACGATTTCAAACAATAATGTTTACAGGAGGATTTGGAATAGCTTTACTTTTTTTAAAACGTTTTAAGGAAGCTGTTTTACTGGGGATTGTTTTTTTAGCGGTAGCGGCAGGTGTGCAAGGTATTACCGATTATTTTATTTGGGGACAGCCATTCGTGGAATTCCGGGAATATGTGCGTTATAATATCGAAAATGCTCATGAATACATTGTATTGCAGTGGTACATGTATGTGTTGCTAATACTTGGTGTTTTAATACCACCCGTTAGTATTTTTTTATTTTTTGGTTTTTTAAGAAGCTGGAAAAAACAATTATTGCTCTTTCTGCCTTCTTTCATCTTTCTTGTTTTTCATTCTTATTTTCCCAATAAGCAAGAACGTTTTATTCTTCCGATTATCCCGTTCATAATTATACTTGGTGCTATTGGATGGAACGATTTTGTTGAAAAATCAACTTACTGGCAGCAGCACAAAAAATTATTAAAAGGATTTTATACCTGGTTTTGGATCCTTAATACCTTGCTGTTATCTGTTATCTCTTTTGCTTATAGTAAAAAAAACAGAGTAGAAGCAATGACTTATATTGCAGATAAAAAAGATGTAACCTATATTGCCATAGAGGACAGTAACCGGGATGATTTTTTAATGCCTCCTTTATTTTATCTTCAGAAATGGGGACATGTGTTTGGAATTACCAATTCAGAGCCGGCTGCTGTATTTTATAATCAATATATCAATTGCAGACCTGAGGATCGTCCCAACTATGTCGTATTCATGCAACAGGAGAATATTGATCACAGGGTAGCAGAAATGAAAAAATATTTTCCGACGCTGACTTATGAAACTACCATACAGCCCAGTTTTATTGATAAGCTGATGCATTGGCTAAATCCTGTTAATAAAAATCAGACAACATATATTTACAAAATCAGGTAACTGAAATGAAAATTGCTTCAACAAGAATTTCGGATATAGTAAAATATTTTCGTGAACAGCTAAAAGGTATTTATGATCCGGGAGAAATAGAAGTATTTATACACCTTTGTTTTGAAACATTCTTGAATTTTGATAAAACAAAGTTGCTGTTAAAGTTGAAAGAAAATGTCAGTGAGTCGGAACTATTGAGGTTTAGTTTTGCTGTCAAAGAATTAAAACTACAGCGTCCTATTCAGTATATTTTAGGACAGACTGATTTTTACCAGCTTAAATTTTTTGTAAATGAAAATGTATTGATCCCTCGTCCTGAAACCGAAGAACTGGTTGATCTGATCATTAAGGATAATAAAGATAAAGAACAGTTAACCATACTGGATGTTGGTACCGGAAGCGGTTGTATTGCCATTGCATTGAAAAAGAATTTACCACAAGCAAATGTTGTTGCTCTTGATATTTCGGAGGCAGCATTGATGCTTGCCAAAAAAAATGCACTATTTAATGGGGTAATGTTATCTTTTATAAAACAGGATATATTGGAGGAAGCACCTTTTTTTTCAAATGCAGACGCCTATGATTGTATTGTTAGTAACCCACCTTATGTCTGTTTTTCCGAACGTATGGAAATGCAAAAAAATGTTCTGGAACATGAACCTCATCTGGCCCTGTTTGTACCCGACGAAGATCCTCTGTTATTCTACAAAAAAATAGGTGATTATGCTTTGAAACATCTCAATCAGGGTGGTAAATTGTATTTTGAAGTAAACGCTTCTTATGGCTTAGAAACCAGAGAGATGCTTAAGCAAAAAGGGCTTACAAACCTCATTTTATTGAATGATCTGAACAATAAAAATCGTATCTTGCGCGGTGCTATTTAAGCTCATAGAAAATGAAGAAAACAATATTATTTTTTTTCATTCTAAGTTCTCTGATTGGTCGTGTTTGTTTTGGTCAGTTAAGCTATAATGTGGATGTGTTGCCTACAAACAGAGGTGGAGCATCCGAATTTAAACGGATTTTTAAGCAGGAGCTGATTTATCCCGTTTCTTCTCTTGAAAAAAAAGAGACTGGAAAAGTAAGGATTGATTTTATTATCCGGGCGGATAGTACAGTAACTGAAGTGAAAGTGAAAAACAGTGTTTCACCGGCAATTGACGCGGAAGCTTTACGTATTTTTGAACGAATACAATGGATACCTGCGATTAAAGATGGAAAAGCTGTAGCCAGCAACTGGAATACGATATTCAATTTTGAGCCGGGAAAATATTCAAAAATATGCAAGGAAAGAGGGTATGTCAACTTTCCGTACATTGCTGAAATCGATTCATCAGGAACATTGGTGAAACACCCGCAACAAATGCCCGTTTATCCGGATGGAATTTTTGCATTAAGGGATTTCATTAAAGCAAATCTCGAATATCCACGTCAGGCCAGATTAGGAAATTTGCAAGGGAAAGTGGTATTGTACTTTGTAGTAGAACCAAGCGGACTTGCAACAAACATTAGTGTTAAAAATAGCGTGGGAGGAGGATGTGATGAAGAAGCCATCAGGATCATGCAATTGATAAAATGGTATCCTGGAAAAAAAGACAATAAACTGGTAAGGGTACCCATGACTTATCCTTTTTATTTTATATTGAATGAGGATTTTAAAGATAATAGTTTAGGAGAACAAAAATAGTTTCACCTGTTTTGAAATAAAGTGACTAAGCACCAGAGCAGTATAAAGGAGTATGGATTCAGTAAAAGAAAGAATAGAGACATTATCCCAGCAGTTGGATGAGCATAATTATAATTATTATGTGTTATCCAATCCAATCATTAGCGACTTTGAGTTTGATAAACTGTTAGAAGAATTAATTAAACTGGAAAAGGAACATCCGGAATATCTCTCGCCCAACTCACCTTCACAGCGCGTTGGTGGACAAATAACAAAGGAGTTTAAAACAGTTAAACATAAATATCCTATGTTGTCGCTGGGTAATACATATTCCGAGGAAGAATTAATCGATTTTGATGAACGCGTAAAAAAAGTGTTGCACAATTCCTATGAATATGTGTGTGAACTAAAATATGATGGGGTGGCGATTGGGCTGACGTATATTGATGGTAAGCTGGAAAGAGCTGTTACGCGTGGTGATGGCGTACAAGGAGACGATGTAACAACGAATGTAAAGACCATAAGAAGTATTCCACTTCAACTTCGGGGACGCAATCATCCGAAAGAGTTTGAAATACGTGGTGAGATATTTATGCCAAGAAGCTCTTTTAATAAAATCAATAGGGAGCGTGAAGAAATAGGAGATCCTCCGTTAGCAAATCCACGTAATGCAGCATCAGGCACATTAAAAATGCAAGATTCAAATGTAGTTGCCAAACGTAATTTAAACTGCTATTTTTATTTTATGCTTGGAGAAAGTTTACCCTATAAAGGACATTACGAAAACTTACAGGCGGCCAGGGATTGGGGATTCAGGATCCCTGACTCAATTATAAAAACAAATAATTTACAAAGTGTATTTGATTTTATTACCCAATGGGACAAAGAAAGAAATAAGCTCGAATTCGAAATTGATGGCATTGTTTTAAAGATCAATTCCTATGAACAGCAAAAAATGCTTGGGCTTACAAGTAAATCGCCCCGCTGGGCAATTGCCTACAAATACAAAGCACAACGCGTTAGTACGGTTTTAAAAAGTATTTCCTACCAGGTTGGACGCACGGGTGCAATTACTCCGGTAGCGAATCTGGAACCTGTTGTCTTGGCTGGAACAACCGTAAAAAGAGCGTCTTTACACAATGCAGATATTATTGAGAAGCTGGATATACGCATTGGAGATACTGTTTTTGTTGAAAAAGGTGGCGAAATTATTCCCAAAGTTATTGCTGTTGATGAAAGTAAAAGGGCCGAATTGTCAGTAAAAACAGAGTACATAGAAAATTGTCCTGAATGTGGAACACGCCTGATACGTAATGAAGGAGAAGCCAATCATTATTGTCCCAATGAGTTAGGATGTCCTCCGCAGGTTATCGGAAAAATGGTGCATTTTGTAGGACGAAAGGCCATGGATATTGATAGTTTGGGAGGAGAAACAATCACTCAGCTATATGCGCATAAGTTGATCAGCAATGTAGCAGATATTTATACATTGAAAAAAGAAACATTACTCCATCTGGAGCGGATGGCTGAAAAAAGTGTGAATAATTTACTCGAAGGAATTGAACTTTCTAAACAGGTTCCTTTTGAACGGGTTCTGTACGCAATAGGCATCAGACATGTTGGAGAGACAACAGCTAAAAAACTCGCATTCTATTTCAAAAATATTGAAGAATTGGAAAATGCAACCGTTGAACAATTACTCGAAGTGGGTGACATCGGAGAACGTATTGCCGAAACCATTGTTTCGTATTTTAAAGACATAAGAATAAAGGAAATAATCAGTCGTTTAAAAGCATATGGGCTGCAGTTTGCGCTTTCTGAAAATCAAATGACTGCTACCAGTGATAAATTAAAGGACAAATCCTTTGTTGTTTCCGGAGTATTTAATAAATTTTCAAGAGACGATTTGAAGAAGACAATTGAGCAAAACGGTGGAAAAAATGTAGGGTCTATTTCCGGAAAAACCAGTTATGTACTGGCTGGCGAAAATATGGGACCTGAAAAATTGAGGAAAGCCGAAAAACTTGGTATACCTATAATTTCGGAGGATGATTTTATTAAAATGATTAACAGTGAAAATTAATTTTAGAGTACTTATTAATACTTATAACCAATGAATATAATAACAACGATGAAGGATTTCATTGGTAATATCCTATTAAAACAGCAATTAAAAACAATAAAAAGATTGCGTAAAGCCAACAAATTCAGATTTGATAAGGCAAAAACAGTGGGGATTATATTTGATGCAACCAATACCGAGGACTTTGAATTGATAAAACGGTATGTGGGGTTTTTAAGAGAAAATAATAAAAAAGTAAAAGTGGTCGGATATTTTGATTCCTATGGTGTCCCCGCACTTACCTATTCCAAGCTGGATTTTGATTTTTTTTCAAAAAAAGAAATTTCTTTTACCGGAAAGCCAACACCTGTTTTTATTCACAATTTCATTGAAGAAGAATATGATTTGTTGATTGATTTGAATTTACATGATCATTTTGCTTTGAAATACATATCTGCGTTGTCCAAAGCTTCATTTAAAGTAGGTAAATATGAAGAGAATGGTTTGCAAACACTCGACATGATGATTGATGCAAACCAAACAAAAGCAATCAAATTCTTTTTACGCCAGATTGATACATATCTGGCAATGTTAAATAAAGCAGAAGTAAGTTTAAACTAAAAAATGTTCCAGCTTCTATGAATATTATACTTTTTGATGATCCGGCAATAAGGACAAATTTATTACCACTGACTTTTACAAGGCCGGTTGCTGATATTCGTGTTGGAATTCTTACCATTAAAGAAAAATGGGAAAAGATGATGGGAACAAGTGCTTCTTATAAAACTCAAACTTATTTAAGTACAAAGTATACAACAGAATATACAATTGATACCGATAATATATGGATCAATGGAGCAGTGTTTCCCAATAAAATACTGATAGAAGAGATCAAAAAACTTCAGCCCCGGGAAGCGCTTATAAAAGAGAATAGTTTGATTGCTGTTAATACTTCTAATGATAAGGAATTTCCGGCCAATGCATTGAACAACAAAAAAATAAACACAATAACAACGCATGCTGAGATCATTCGGATAGAAGTTCCCTGGGATATTTTTTCAAAAAATGATACAGCCTTACGTGCAGATTTTGATTTACTAACCGCCGGAAGGCAATCAAGGCCGGTTAGTGAAACCAATCAGGTGATCGGTAATAACAATATTTTTATTGAAGAAGGAGGAAAAGTAGAATGCAGTATTCTAAATGCTTCAACCGGTCCTATCTATATTGGAAAAGATGCAGAAGTAATGGAAGGATGTATTATCCGTGGTCCTTTCT
>CAZMRM010000236.1:0-1871 GCA_964568515.1 uncultured Chitinophaga sp.
GGTTTATAGGCTGTCAGTTGGATGTTGGCATTTGGATCAGGTTGAGGTTTAAACCCTGTCAATTCCTGTTCATAGCGTTTATCAATTACCACCGTTGTGGAAAGATCTATTTCACCTACTGACTTTAATTCTTCATCTGCATTATTTACCAATTTTATGTCCTTTACAAACCAGGCATTTCCCAAAGCATGTTTATTTATAATAGGAGGAGCTTCTGTACTATAGATAATATAACGAGTGTTCAGCATATTTAATACGCCTTGTTTTGCCAGCATAGAATCGATAGCCTGTTCTGTCGGAGCAGATTTAAAAGTTGTTGTGATATTTTGAAGATTTTTGGTGATTTGATGTTCAATTAATTCCTGATATCTTCTCAGTTTTGCTGCATGATAGCCACCAATGGATTTATGATAAAAAGAAGCTCTTGCACTATTGAAAGGACCGTTTGGGTCTGTCAGATCAAATACCCGATAACTCAAATCTTTATCCTGTAAGATAGCTTTGTCTGCTGCGGTTTCAGGAAACGGATTTGCTGATTGTTTTTTTGTCGTAAAATTTTTATCGCTCAAATACCCTTTATCAACAGGTATCAGATCAAAAAGAATAAGGATACCCAAAGCCGGGATTAAAATGGTTTTACTAATTTTTGAATTTGCGAATAACCAAACCAGAATAGCCGAAACAGCAATAAATAAGAAACTTCGAATGGCTTCGCTTTTAAAAATGGCAATTCTGGCTGCTTCTATATTATCCAGTAATTGCCTTGCTACTTCGTCCCCACTGCCCTGAGCATAACTTTGATAGATCTCGTCATCTCTCCACCAACTAAAATTTGACAATGTTTCGGGCATTAAATAAAATAATAAGGATAAACCTCCGGTTAGTCCAAAAGAGATAAAAAAGGCATTTTGAACACTTATTTCTTTCTTGCCAAATGCCAGTCTTATCTTTTGTTTAAAGAAACCTGGTGTTCGTATTAATTTGTCAAGCGCAAGAACTGCCAATATCGGAATTGCAATTTCAGCCAGTACCAATGTCATGGAAACGGCTCTGAATTTATTATACATTGGGAAATAATCAAGAAAAAGATTGGTGAACCACATCATATTCTTTCCCCAGGATAAAGCGATCGAAAGGATGGTAATGATCAATAACGACCATTTCATTTTTCCATTGATCACAAACAATCCAAATACAAATAAAAATACAATGATCGCTCCTGAATAGGGTGCTGATGTGGTTGGCTGATCACCCCAGTATTGTGGCATATTTCCAACAATTTCCCGCATGGCGGGATCAACACTCTTCAATGCATCTTTATTATCGGAAATCTGCATTCCATCCGAACGTCCCTTAAAACCAGGAATCAGCAATGTTAATGTTTCAGCTTTTCCCATACTCCATTGGGTTACATAGTCTCTATCCAGTCCGGAGGTTTTATTGTGTTTTTCGGAAGATAATTCCGATGGTCCACGAATCGTTAATTTACTGTATTCATATGTATTGCCTAAATTATTGATATTAGCACCAAGTGCCAGCACCGCGGCTATCACGAATATGGCAGTCATTTTCAAAATCTCTATGTATTGTTTTTGTTTGATTCTTTCAATGAATTCAAAAATCACATAAACCATTAATAACAAACATAAATAGTAAGTTATCTGTGGATGGTTACATAACAGCTCTAAAGCCATAAAGAATACGAGAACGGCTCCTCCCAACAGATACCTGCCTCTGCAAATAAGAATAACACCGGCAAATACAGGAGCCATAAAGCCAATAGCAAGCGCCTGTGTAATGTGCCCGGCTTCAATGATCAAAAAGAAAAAAGCAGAAAAACCAAATCCCAATGCTCCCACTATACTGAGCCA
>CAZMRM010000236.1:1881-2835 GCA_964568515.1 uncultured Chitinophaga sp.
GTAAGTAATAAAATAAAAAAACCAAACAGATAAATAAATACAAAACTTGCAGGTGATGGCAATATAATAAAGAGCACTTCTCTTATGGGTCTTATAAGGTTGGAAGGGTATGTAATAGAAATCTGATATGCCGGCATGCCACCAAAAAGAGAGTTTGTCCAAAGTGCTTCTTCCTGATACTGTTGACGGTGATCAGTAATTTCTTTTGCGATACCGGTATTTTGTATCATATCGCTTTGCTTAAGTACTTTCCCTTTTAATACCGGAGTAAAATAGAACAAAGAAATAATTATAAAAATAAGGATACCGGTAACAACAGGTAATAGGGATTTCAGATTCATGTTTTTCATTTTTCAAATTTTAAAGTCACAAATATAAAGGAATAACCATTAAATGACTAAATATAAAGATCACCGGCTTTAATGAATTTTCAACTAATTATTTAAGTAGTTTTACCACAAAAATGTAATCGTATGAGCAAAATTATCCTTCACAAAGTATCGACAAAGGCCCCCGACAAATACAATAAAGAAGCAACAAAAAAGGAATTTCAAAAAATTAAATTCCGTTTGGAAGAATTGCAAAATCTGTTATATGCAGAAGGCAAGCATGCTGTGCTCATTGTTCTTCAGGGAATGGATGCATCAGGAAAAGATGGAGTTATCAAGAATGTTTTCAGCGTCGTAAATCCGTTAGGATGTAGAGTATTCCCTTTTAAGGCACCAACAGAAACAGAGAAGAAGCATGATTTTTTGTGGCGTATACACCTGCATACTCCTGAAAAAGGAATGATTCATCTTTTTAACCGTTCGCATTATGAAGATGTGTTGATACAAAAGGTTCATAAATGGGTGGATAATAAAACGATTACTAAAAGATATAAGCACATTACAAATTTTGAACAATTATTAATTGACAGTGATGTACACATCTTAAAATTTTACCTGCACATTT
>CAZMRM010000236.1:2845-6488 GCA_964568515.1 uncultured Chitinophaga sp.
TTAGAAAGATTAGAGGAACGAATGAAAAATCCGGCAAAAAAATGGAAGTACAATGAAGGAGATTTCAAAGAAAGAAAACTTTGGAAGGAATATATGAACGCTTATGAAAAAGCTTTTGAGCATTGTTCCGGAGCTGCAGAATGGCACATTGTACCAGCAGATCAAAACTGGTACAAAGAATACTTCATTGCAAAAAAGGTTGTTGAGCTGCTGGAAAAATTAGATATGAAATACCCGAATCTGAATAGCACAAATTAAATGAGAAAGATCAGACATTTTGAAAATTTACATATTCCTTTATGGTTGTTAAAAGATACCTGCTGGATGCTTCAATGGAAAATAGCAGGCGTATTGATGATCATTCCTACTGTTATTGTTGCCATTCTCATTACGATTATCTCCGTCAAAGAAAAAACGGACGAATTCTGGGTTAATCTTGCTATTTGTTTCTGGATTTTTGCTAATTCTTATTGGATGATATGTGAGTTCATGGATCATGAATCCATTAAGGATTATGCCGGTTACCCTTTTTTAGCAGGAATGATCTGTGTTGGTTATTTTTACATCCATCGGTTTAACAAAAACAAATCGATCATTGACTAACCGATCTTTTTAAAGCGATCATCTTTAAGGCGGTAACAGCAGCTTCATCCCCTTTATTACCATGCTTTCCTCCTGCTCTTTCCTGTGCCTGCTGAAGGTTGTTAGTGGTGAGTACTCCGAAAATTACAGGCTTGTTGTATTTAAGTCCTACATTGGTAATACCATGTGCTACTGCGTCACAAATAAAATCAAAATGTTTGGTTTCACCCTGAATAACACATCCCAATGCAATTACGGCCTCAATGGATTTATCTTCACATAAAAATTGTGTTGCCAGTGTTAATTCAAAGCTTCCCGGGACTTTACTGATAATTATATCATCCTTTCTAACATTGTTTTTAACAAGTGTTTTTACTGCACCATCAAACAATGCCCCTGTTATTGCTGCATTCCATTCTGATACTACAATAGCGATTCGCATACCTTTTCCATCCGGTATATCTTCTCCTTCAAATTCAGATAAATTTTTTTCTGTTGATGCCATATTTAAGCATTTTTAGTTAAGATCAAAAAAAAAGGTGATTTTTGATCACCCTTCTTTTCTGTTCTTATAATAGTTCTTGTTATATATTTCCTAATGCTTTTGCGTGTGCAATGTATTTTTCAATTTCTCTTCCTTCTTGCGATTCGTTAAATTCATTTTTGATTCGCTCATATAATTTGACAGCTTCTGCATAATTGCTTTTGGTTTCATTCGCCATTGCTGCCTTTTTAAGATAGATGGGCGTTGTAAACTTGTTATTGCTTTGTTCTGCAGCTTTTATATAATAGGTAATTGCTTCATCCACATGTCCTAATTCAAGTTTTGCATCTCCGATGGCGCCGGTAGCAATAGGAGCCACAATCTGATCCTTACCGTTAAATTCCTCAAGGTGTTCAATTGCTTGTTCGTATTGCCCTTTTTTCAGGTAACAAATACCCAAATAGTATTCTGCCAGGTTGCCAGATGGAGTGATACCATAATCATCAGCAATTTGTGCAAAACCTAAAACAACACCATCTCCGTTTATTGCTTTATCCAGTGAATCCTTTTCAAAGAAAGCTTCGGCTTTAAACATTTCTGCCCTTGCTTTTGTTTCTTCACCGGCAACATACCAATGTTTGTATGCAAAGTACCCACCAATTAGAACCACAATTGCAATGGCAATGATGGATAAACTCTTTTTATTACTCTCAATATAAAGCTCCGTTTTAGAAAACGCTTCTTCAACGTTAATAACCGGATCATCTGTAATTTGTTCTGACATAGACTTTTTCTTTGAATGGATTGCAAAAATAAGTTTTTTTATAATATTAACCACAATTATGATCCTAAAAAGATGTTTTTTAGGTATTTTTACATGCCCTTCTGTGAAATTGTTGAAAAAAGCAGCAGAGATCCGATTTTAATCATGTTTTTAAAAAAATTATCTGTTTTAAACTTTAAGAATTACAGCGCTGCAGCGTTAGAATTCAGCAATCATGTGAATTGCTTTACCGGTAATAATGGAGAAGGCAAAACCAATATTTTGGATGCCATCCACTACTTATCCTTCTGTAAAAGCTTTTTCAACCCTGTCGATAGTCAGAATATTTTACATGATGCTCCTTTTTTCCTGATACAAGGTCTTTATGATTTAGAGGGACAGGAAGAAGAAGTTTATTGTGGCCTGAAACGGAATCAGAAGAAGCAGTTTAAACGCAACAGAAACGAATATGCGCGCCTGGCAGATCATATCGGTTTGCTTCCACTGGTCATGATATCACCTTCGGATGCTGAACTGATTACAGAAGGCAGTGAAAGCCGAAGAAGATTCATAGACAACGTCATCGTACAATTTGACAGGGATTATCTTGAAAAATTAATTCATTACAACCGCGTGTTATCACAACGCAATACCTTATTAAAACAGATTGCAAATACCGGTTTATCGGATAAAGAATCTCTTGAAATATGGGATGTACAGCTGATCGAGTACGGGGAACTCATTCATAATAAAAGGAGACAGTTCATTTCCAGCTTTATTGGTATTTTTCAAAAATATTATGATTTTATTTCACAAGGAAAAGAGCAGGTTGATATTCATTATGTTTCTCATCTGAATGCAGCTCCTTTTTCCGAGGTATTGTCAAAGGCGCTACAACGTGATCAGTTAATGGAATACACAACTGTTGGGATTCACAAAGATGACCTGGAATTCAAAACTGATGGATACCCGTTAAAAAAGTATGCTTCCCAAGGACAACAAAAATCTTTTCTTATTGCTTTGAAACTGGCACAATTTGATTTTATAAAACAAATAAAAAACAGTACCCCTATTCTCCTGCTCGACGATATTTATGATAAACTGGATGATTCACGGGTCAAACAATTAATGGAACTGGTAAGCAGTAACCATTTCGGACAGCTTTTTATAACCGATACCCATCCAGCCCGGCTAATGGAACTATTCGGATCAACCAATGTAGATTTTAAATCTTTTAGCATCAGTAACGGCAACGCACAGGAAACATCCATTTTTAATAATCAATTATCGTGAGTAAACACAATGAACACACCTTAAAAGAAGCCATAGATCAATTATTAAAGGCTTACAAGCTCGACGATAAGCTTTCGGAGCATAAACTGATTGCATCCTGGGAACACGTCATGGGTGCAATGATAGCAAAACACACCAAAGATCTTTACATCAAGCATAAACAATTGTTTGTGACACTTGATTCAGCCGCATTAAGAAATGAATTATCCCTTGCTAAAACAAAAATTGTAACATTATTGAATGAAGAAGCGGGGCATGAAGTGATAACAGAAATTATATTGAAATAATGAATAATTTATTCCCACTGCATTTTGTTTAGAATTAACTACCATTTTACATATTTGTTATCATCTAAAACTAACTGTAAATGAAAAAGAACATCACGCTTTGTTTTCTCCTGTTCTCCTTACAACTAAAACTAAACTTTCTTCATGCACAATCCGATTCTGTAATGCTTCGTACTATTTATAACGAAGCAATGAGTCATGGCAAAAGTTATTCAAATCTCGCTTTTCTCTCTA
>CAZMRM010000237.1:0-1993 GCA_964568515.1 uncultured Chitinophaga sp.
CCGGCGTTGAACCTGCTGTTACTGCCGGTGCAGTTAAATCTATTGTTGTGCCCGGGCAGGATTGCTGGGGGTGGGTTACCATTAGCGGAGCAGCAATAACCGTTACATTGGCTGTCGCAGTAGCTGTTTTACCAGCAGCATCGGTAAGGGTCACGGTGTATGGCTTCGTGGTTGTACCAGGACAAACAGTGATGCTTGCTCCACTTTGACCATCACTCCAGGAATACGTGTACCCTGGTGTTCCCCCCTTACCTACTGCTGTTAATTTTGTACATTCTCCTGCACATACACTTGTGTCTCGCACACTTACCGTTGGGCCGCAATTTCCATCGGGCTGAGGAGGGAATTTTCCATCTTTTGATACCCAATTATCAATACCTAATACTGCAAATGCATCCGAATTAACGATGCGAAAAGAAATATGCGTCCAGTTATTAGTAGGTGTAAAACAAAACGTCTGCTTGCCCCAACCATTTGTTGAAACAGCAGGACTTGTCCATAACAGCTGTGACATGTCACAGGAAGACATTCCTCCATAAAGCGCCAGAGAGGCCTTTCCCCCTTTGGACGTTAAATCAATTTCAAAACAATATTCTACTCCTTTTTTTAAAGGTGCACCTGCGCATAATTTTACGGCATTCCCTTCTCCCTGGGGGCCACCTGTCATACTCATAAAATATTTTCCATTGCTTGCCGATACACCACTTATGCCTACATTTCCACCCGGTTCGATATCAGTACTGCCAAATGACCAGTCCCTACACTGCTCCCAACTATCCTGGCCATTATCCGGCAAACAATTACAACCACAGTCCTGCCCAAAACATCCGCCTGCCGCCCGTTCAAAGGACATGTTTATTTTGCAATCACATTGACTGAAAGAAAAAAGACTGCAAACACTTATAAAAATCAATGTCAGTAAGAAATGTTTCATGTTTTAAAATTGTAAATTACACTTTTGGAAACCTGCTTTTCACTGTTAATTATATTAACCGGCCTTACTAAGTTACTTCTTGAAAAAAGCAATTGATAATTAAAAACAATCATATGTTAAGAGCATATTAAACAAAAATCATTTTTAAAACAGAATAAAATAATTGAATATCAATTATTTACAACATAAACAGTTTTAAGATGCAGCGCCTTCATCTACTATGAACCATTATATCCACATAAGAAGAAGAATGCATTTAAAATGCAAAAAGTAGCGAAACTGTTTGTTCATAGTCTTTACAGACATACAATAACTATTTTTGAAAGAAAACGAAATGCTTATTATTCTTAAAATCACGAATAAGGAGAGATAAGGAGGAGAAGCGTATTATGTTACTAAAACTATTGCTTAATGCGTATATTTGAGCATCTCAACCAAATCTATGTTTATGTCAAAACTTAAAATTGGAATCTTACGTGAAGAGAAAAATCCACCAGACAAACGTGTGCCATTGCCGCCACTGGTATGTGCAGAACTAATACGCAAATATCCTAACCTTGAAATTTATGTACAACCCAGCAAAATCCGCTGTTACGAAGACTATGAGTATACTTCTTTCGGGGTGCCGCTTCGTGAAGATCTGAATGACTGTGATATCTTAATGGGTGTAAAGGAAGTACCTATTGACAAACTTATTCCTGGTAAAAAATACCTTTTCTTTTCACATACTATTAAAAAGCAGCCACACAACGCAAAGCTGATGAAGGCGCTGATCGAAAAGAAAATACAAATGATCGATTACGAAACACTCACCGACAGTAATCAGAACCGGATCATTGGATTTGGCAGGTATGCAGGTATTGTTGGTGCTTACAATGCTATTTTAGGATATGGAAGAAAATATGACCTGTTCATTCTAAAAGCTGCCCACCTTTGCCGCGACCGTGCAGAAATGGAGGAAGAGTTGAAACGTGTGAAAATTCCGAATATTAAAATTGTATTGACAGGTGGAGGAAGAGTTGCCAATGGTGCGATTGAAACCTTAAGTGCATTGCGTAT
>CAZMRM010000237.1:2003-6027 GCA_964568515.1 uncultured Chitinophaga sp.
CACCAGAAGAATTTTTAATGTCGTCGTTCCGTGAGCCGGTGTATTGCCAGTTAAATCCACGTGATTACATACAACGAAAAAGTGATCAGAACTTTGATCTCCAGGAATTTTATACCCATCCGGAACATTTTATATCCAATTTCAAACCTTATACAAAAATGGCGGATATATACATCAGCGCTCATTTCTGGGATCCACGTGCTCCACGCATGTTTGAACTGAAGGATGTTAATGCACCTGATTTTCATATAAGTGTGATCGCTGATATTACCTGTGATATTGATGGCTCCGTACCAACCACCATCCGGTCCAGTACCATACAATCACCTTTTTATGGTTTCAATACAAAAAACAATACGGAAGACTTACCTTTTAATAAAGATACCGTTTGTGTAATGGCTGTAGATAATTTACCCTGTGAATTGCCACGTGATGCCAGTGATGATTTTGGAAAAGACTTAATGGAAAGGGTGATTCCTAATATTACTACAGAAGATAAAGACCATGTGATCGAACGTGCCACAATTTGCAAAAATGGCAAACTTACTGCTCCGTTCCAATACCTTCAGGATTATGCTTTTTAACAGAGAATAGTACAGGCTCCCTGTTATGAATGGATAAAAATTTATTCTTCATAAAAGAAGAATGTTATGACGAGTTGTTGTCGGCAACAGCCTGGAATGTATAAATCTATTGAATGAAATTTTATCGCTACTTTTTTTTGTTTGTTTTATTAATACCTGCATACAAGGATGTACATGCACAGCTTACCAAAGTGTATGGAACCATCGTTGATAAACAATCAAAGAATGCACTTCCCTTTGTTAACATTATTTTTAAAGGGAATAATAACGGTACTTCTACCAATGAATTTGGTTCCTACTCATTTCAATCCACACAACCTTTTGATTCCATTATTGTTTCCACCATCGGTTATGTCAGACAAACCATCTTCATTCGCCGGAATACCACACAACGCTTAAATATAGAGTTGGAGAAAAGCAATGAAATACTGACAGAAGTGGTTGTAAAAAAAGGTAAAAACCCCGCGATACGAATCATGGATAGTGTGATCAAATATAAACAAAGAAATAATCAGCCCCTACCAAAATTAGAAAGGGAACGTTATGAAAAATTTCAAATGTATTTTGGAAAATATGCAAATCAATTGAAGAACCTGAAAGCATTTGAAAATTACAATTACCTATTTAAGTATACCGATTCCGTAAACGGACAGTCTTTATTACCATTTTATATGTCCGAAACCATACATAAGGAATTTGTTGAAGACAGTTTAAAAATAAAAGAAAATGTACTGATTGCCCGAAAAAGTACAGGCGATAATTTTGAGAATTTTACAACCATTACCGACCGGCTCTTAAGAAATGTAAACATCTATGATAATTATTTTCTGATACTGGATAAAAGTTTTGAATCACCGCTTTCTGTTAATTACAACTTATATTATAAGTATGAACTGGAAGACAATGTTACGATCAATGGACATAACTATTATAAACTACTTTTTACTCCAAAATGGAAAGAAGATTTTACATTTAGCGGAGAATTATGGGTTGACCCTGAAACATGGGCCATTCAAAAGGTAAACATGGAAGTTCCGGAAAATATCAATCTTAATTTCGTAAAAAGCCTTAGTGTCAGTCAGGAATATAAAAAGATAAAAGATACCTGGTTGCTGAGTAGCCTTGAAACATTCGTCACATTCAGTGCATTAAAATGGCAAGAGGGAGAAAGTATTACTGTTGCCCGTTATACTTCTTATAAGAACATTGCTTTTACCACCCAGCAGATTATCGATGATTATGCAAATGCAACGCTGCCAAAAGAAGACAGCAGCAGAGAGGTGCAATCGGAAAAATTCTGGAAAGTATCCCGTCATAAACCGTTAAAACCAAAAGAAAAATACAACTACATGATCACGGATACGATCAGTAATATTCCTGTTATTAAACTCGCCAAACGAGTAGGAACCGTTGTTGTTTCGGGCTATATGGAACTTGGCAAATTAAGTTTGTACCAGGTCAATACTTTTTACAGCAGAAACCCGATAGAAGGTAATCGTTTTAAATTCGGACTCATCACCAACCGGTATTTAAGCAAACGTGTTCAACTAAATGCCTATGGCGCTTACGGAGCATATGACAAAGAATTTAAATACAAAGCAGGTATCCTTTATGTTTTTAATAAAAGTGAGAACCGTTTTTTAGGGAGTGCCAGTTATAAATACGACCTGGAACAGTTAGGCGTGAGCCCCAGCCACATCAGCCATGACAATGTCATTACAATTTTTAGTAAAATAAACCGTAAAGTGAAACTCACCTTTGCAAGGGAAACAAAGGTCTATCTTGAAAAGGAGTGGGCAAAAGGCATGATCACCAGGGCCACCTTCATGAACAAGGAAATACGTCCCTTAGGCAATATTTTATTTAGAAAAGTAAATACACAAACCAATCAGGTGGAACCGGTTCATGATGTGACCACGTCTGAAATCCAGTTGAATGGACGCTTTTCATTTAGGGAAAATTTTTATGTGAATGAGTTTAAGCGCATCCCATTGGGTACCATTTATCCTATACTGCTGGTGGATTATACACTGGGACTTAAAAATATAATTGGCTCAGATTACAATTATCAAAAACTTAAATTAAATGTAGAAGGGAAATATTATGTCAATCCGCTGGGATATATTTTTTATAATTTAGAGGGAGGAAAAATTTTTGGTACCGTCCCCTTTCCTTTGTCCTCTATCCATCCTGCCAATCAATCTTTAGATGTGGATGGGTTTAATGTGATGAACTATTTTGAATTTGCCAGTGATAAATATGTGAGCCTATACATTGACCATCATTTTGATGGATTTTTTTTCAATAAAATACCTTATATAAAAAAAGCAAAACTACGGGAAGTATTCTCTGCACGTGGGGTAATTGGTCAAATGAGCGGTGCCAATAAACAGGAAATGGTATTGCCTTATGGAATGAAAGAAGTTAGAAAACCTTATATTGAATATTGTGTTGGCTTGGAAAATATCTTTAAACTTTTAACCATCGAATACATTTGGAGGGGAACTTATATTAGTCCTGTTCGCGGCGAAAACTGGGGAATCAAAGCTCGTTTCTTTGTCACGTTTTAGATGAACACGGGCCAAATATTTGTTAACTTTGCATTTCTTTCTAACTAACTGAAAATAGGTGTATGAGTGTTGAGAAAACTGACGTATTGGTTATCGGTGCAGGTCCTGCCGGTTGTATTGCCGCATCCATTCTTCATAAAAATGGTCTTAATGTAAGAGTTGTTGAAAAAACAAAATTCCCCCGGTTTGTGATTGGCGAAAGTTTATTACCAAGGGTGATGGATCATTTGGATGAGGCCGGATTGATGGAAGAAGTGCAAAAAGGACATTTTCAAAAAAAATTCGGGGCTAAATTTATCCTGAAAGATAAAATATGTGATTTTAATTTTGAGGATCAGTTTAGTAAAGGCTGGAGCTGGACCTGGCAGGCTCCACGCGCTGATTTTGATCAGCTGCTGGCCAATGGTGTCATTAAAAAAAACATCCCTTTGTCTTTTGAAACAGCTGTAACTGCTATTCAATTCAACGATGATGAGTCATCCGTTACTACTGTTGAAAATGTCAGTGGCAACAAAACACAAATAGAAGCACGTTACATTATTGATGCAAGTGGCTATGGACGGGTTATTCCAACACTGTTAGGACTTAATAAACAATCTTCCTTCGATCCGCGAAAAACACACTTTACACATTTTAAAGATCCTGAACGGCCTGAAGGTGTGGAAGGCAACAGAATCACAGTTGTTATTCACCGTCAACAAATATGGATATGGATCATCCCATTTTCCAATGGAAATACTTCAGTAGGCTTTGTTGGAGATCCTCAATTCTTTAAAGACTACCCGGAGGATCCTGTTGAACGGATGAAAGCAATTGTTGAAGAATGTGATTTTTTAAGGGACCGCTTTAGGAATCAGGAAATGGTTCTTT
>CAZMRM010000237.1:6037-6478 GCA_964568515.1 uncultured Chitinophaga sp.
AACCGTTGGAAATGCCACCGAGTTTCTTGATCCGATCTTTTCATCCGGCGTTACCTTTGCAATGGAATCAGGCTCCACGGCCGCAAAACTGGTGAGCCGTAAATTAAAAGGAGAACTGATCAGCTTTCAAACAGAATATGTTGATCACATGATGCAGGGGATTAATACATTCAGAAGCTATGTATCCAGCTGGTATGACGGGGATCTTCATGAAATTTTCTTTTCAAAAAACCAGGATCCCGGAATTAAACGTCAAATTTGTTCGGTATTGGCAGGATATGTCTGGGATCTGGATAACCCTTTTGTGAAAAAACCATCCCGTGCAATTAAAGCATTGGCTACGATCATCCGTTTGCAAAAAACAGCTGCTGCAGGAAATAATAACTGAACCAGCTACAATGAATTTATTTTAAGGGAAAAAAGAGTATTCTTTTTTCCCTT
>CAZMRM010000238.1:0-3616 GCA_964568515.1 uncultured Chitinophaga sp.
TATGGCCTTTGATGAGTGTACACCTTATCCCTGTGATTTTGAATATGCAGCTAAATCTCTGGAATTGACGCATCGCTGGTTAAAACGTTGTTGTAAACGTTTTGATGAAACAGAAAGCAAATATGGATATAGTCAAACCCTTTTCCCGATTGTTCAGGGCAGTGTATACCCTGACCTCAGAAAAAAATCAGCTGAATTTATTGCTGCACAAAACCGGGAAGGAAATGCCATTGGCGGCTTGTCCGTAGGAGAACCCGCAGAGGATATGTATGCGATGACAGCTGTTGTATGCGACATTTTACCGCAAAACAAACCCCGCTATTTAATGGGTGTTGGTACTCCGATTAATATCCTGGAAAGTATTGACCTGGGTATAGACATGTTTGATTGTGTGATGCCAACACGCAATGCCAGACATGGCCTGTTGTTTACACAAAATGGTATTATTAATATCAAAAATGAAAAATGGAAAAATGACTTTTCCCTGCTTGATGATCAGGGTACCTCCTATGTGGATCACTTTTATACAAAAGCCTATTTGCGCCATCTGGTTCATTCACAGGAATTATTGGGCGCACAAATTGCAAGCATACACAACCTTGCTTTTTACTTATGGCTTGTAAAGGAGGCACGGAATCAAATCATTGGCGGCACATTCCGGGAATGGAAAAATAGAATGGTGGTACAAATGAATAACCGTTTATAGAGCTGATTTAAGATTTTTTAAATGAAACTACTTGATAAATATATCATTCGTAAATTCTTAGGAACTTTTTTCTTTTCACTCACGCTCATTATCATGATCGTCGTAGTGTTTGACATTTCTGAAAAACTGGAAGATTTTCTGGATAAAAAAGCACCGCTTTCAGCCATCATTTTTGACTACTACTTCAATTTTATTCCTTACATCGTTAACCTGTTTAGTCCGCTTTTTACGTTTATTGCGGTTATTTTTTTTACATCACAAATGGCCACCCGAACAGAGATTGTGGCTATACTCAGCAGCGGGGTCAGCTATCGCCGCCTGTTATATCCTTATATGCTGTCGGCTTCCGTGATTACAGTTCTCTCCTTACTTCTTAATAATTTTGTTATTCCTCACGCCACTAAAAAGCAGATTGCTTTTGAAGACAAGTACATACGCAATGAGTTTTACAATAAAGACAGAAACATTCACATGCAGTTATCTCCGGGCAACTATATTTATATGGAACAATTTATCACCACAGAACAGACCGGGGTCCGTTTTTCGATTGAAAAGTTTGCTTCAGGAAAACTCTATTACAAATTAAATGCAGAATCCATACGCTGGGACAGTGTTGCTAAAAAATGGTCCATTAATAATTATTATATCCGTTACATCAACGGTATGGATGAATTCATAAAAAAGGGAATTCGTATCGACACCGCTCTTGGATTTACACCTGCAGAATTTGGCAGGAAGGATAACACCATGGGAACCATGAATTATGGAGAACTCAATGCTTATATTGAATCCGAACAATTAAAGGGTGCTGATAATATAGGATTGTATGAAATTGAAAAATACCGCCGTTTTTCCTTTCCCTTTGCAACATTCATCCTCACCCTTATCGGCGTTTCAATGGCCAGCCGTAAAGTTCGCGGAGGTATCGGAATGCATATCGGGTTAGGCATTTTTATCAGTTTTGCATTCATCATGTTTATGCAGGTAAGCACAAAATTTGCGCTGGGAGGATTTATTTCTCCACTGATATCTGTATGGATCCCCAATTTCATCTTTTGCTTCCTGGCCTTTTATTTATTATCGAAAGCACAGAAGTAAGCCGGTAACTTTATTAGTTGTTACGATTGATGATTGAGCTTATCCGGGAATCAAGTTTTAAATCATTCCTGAAGGTCCAGGATATTACAATAGTTTTCCTTCCCAAACAAACGCTTCCTGGAAAATGTGTTTTAGATCCGTTTGGTTTTTAAAGATACCATAGATCGTAGAACCACTCCCGCTCATTGATGCATAGCTGGCCCCCATGTTGTATAACTTTTCTTTGATTGCTTTTAGTTCAGGATGCATGGTAAAGACCGATTTTTCAAAATCATTTTTTACCAGGTCCTTCCATTGTTCGATGGGCAGGTTCTGTATATCGTCTTCCAGGGAACGTGAAGGTTGGGAAGGTATACAACCAGCATATGCCCTGGCTGTATTCACAGCAATATTCGGATATACCAATACAATATGGTAACCACTCAGATTGAGTTGAATGGGTTCGTATTCATCCCCTTTACCTTCTGCAAACGAGGGTTTGTTGCTGATAAAAAACGAACAGTCGCTTCCCAGTAAACGGGCATAATGGTGCATTTCGCCCCAGGAAATATTCAGATCAAATAAATCTTTTATCAGTTTAATAAAGAAAGCTGCATCTGCTGAGCCTCCACCTAATCCGGCTCCAATAGGAATGTGCTTATGCAGATGAATCTTTACAGGGGGTAAAGGATAATCAGCATGAATAAGATAATAGGCTTTGCAACATAAATTATCGTTACTATTCCCAGGAACAGAAATTCCAGAGGAAGTGAATTCAACTGTTGCTGCATTTTTTTCTTTGTTCTCAATCACCTCTACTGCATCGGTCAATTGTATGGGATAGAACACACTTTCTATGTTGTGAAAGTTATCCGGCCTTTTCTCAATAATATTCAGGCCTATATTAATTTTTGCGTTGGGAAATGTAATCATCACACTGTTTAAACAAAAGGCTTATCAACATTTCATGCGATAAGCCTTTAAAGTTCATTTTTAATTTCTGGTTTACTTTTTCATATCATTCATAACCGCAATGGTTTCGTTCAGATAAATATCCTTTTTTATTGACTTAAACCAATCTTTCTTTTTATTGATCTTCACGGTATCACCTATCATTGCGACAGAATCAATTTTTAAAGAAGATACGGACAAACCAGGGATCTCTTTTTCAAACAATTCCATTTTTTTTGATTCTGCTTTATAAATTTTTTGTTCGGCAACATATTTATCAAAATTCAAAGATACCATAGTATTATCTTTTTGTTTTTTTAATCGTTTTGCGGCATCGTTTAAAAGTGAAAAACCTTCACTGTTTTTCAAGCGGTTTTCACTGTTCGCTTTCAATGAAGCTAAAGAGTATGGGGAAACAAGTGGTGAATAAGGAGCTGCCGGAATTTCATCCCAGGCCATTGGATAGTCCTGTTCTTTCTCCCCCTGATCCAGTAAATAATAAGGATCTGGCAAAACAATATCAGGGATCACACCTTTTAATTGTGTTGCTCCTCCGTTTACCCTGTAAAATTTCTGCATGGTAATTTTTACAGAACCTAATGGTTTAATGCTGGCATATTGAGGCGGCAAATAATCATCCAGATCATAAAAACGTTGAACTGTGCCTTTACCAAAAGTAGCGGGGGAAGTGCCGATGATTACAGCACGGTGATAGTCCTGCATGGCCGCTGCCATGATTTCAGAGGCAGAAGCCGAGTTGGAATTAACAAGAACTGTTAAAGGTCCGTCATAAAAAACACCTGCTTCTTCATCTTCCAGGACCTTTGCTGCTCCTACTTTTGATTTAACCTGTACAATGGGACCTTTATCAATAAACAGCCC
>CAZMRM010000238.1:3626-4163 GCA_964568515.1 uncultured Chitinophaga sp.
TTGAACCACATCCGGCAAGGATCCACCTCCATTATATCTCAGATCGAGAATAACACCCTCTACCTGCTCATCTTTTAATTTTTGCAATTCTTTTTTTACATCCGCTGCAGAGCTTCTTCCTCCTTTACCTGTAAAATCCGCATAGAACTCCGGCAATTTGATGTATCCTATTTTCTTTTTACCATTCAGAATGACCGATTGTGCATATGTTTCTTCTATGACAACGATGTCACGTATTATGGGAATCACCACCATACTTCCATCCGGTTTTTTTACGGTCAGTCTTACTTCTGTTCCTTTTTTCCCTCGGATCAACTGAACGGCCTCATCCATACGCATATCGGAAATATCCACCGGATCGGCTGCACCTTGGGCCACTTTTAAAATAATATCCCCCACCTTTAATTGCCCCTGCCTGTAGGAAGCACTTCCCGGAACAATGTTGGCCACCTTTACAAAACCATCTTTTTCCTGTAATTGTGCTCCAATGCCTTCCAGTTGTCCGGACATGCCTATGTCAAAATTGGCTTTATCCTT
>CAZMRM010000238.1:4173-6465 GCA_964568515.1 uncultured Chitinophaga sp.
TACTCTGTATGCGGGTCGTACAAAGCTGTAATCGAATTGAAATAAGCAGAAAGACGATCGTTGCGATTAAGCTCCTTTAACCGTTTGAAATAGTCGTTATTACTTTTTAATACTTTTTTACGTGCTTCTGTCTCAAGCTCTGTTTTATTTTTGATTTTAACTGTATCACTTTTTGCTTTTGCTTTTTCCTGCCTTTCCATCATATCACTGATTTGTACCAATGTTTGGTATTTCAACATTTTATACCAGGCTTCTTTTAGCTCTTCCTTGTTTTTGGAAAAACCTAATTTTTCCGGATCAAGCTGAAAGGAATCGTTTTTATCAAAATCAAAAGGTTTCTCTAAAATTTCGGTATAATATTTCTTTGCTTCCTCTATCCGGGTATTGATGATTTCCACTGATTTATTAAAAAAAGTGAAATGGCCGGTGTTTATATCATCATCAATACTGTGTTCAAATTTTTTAAGAGCTGCTATATCTTCTTCAATCAAAAATTTTTTACTGTAGTCCAGGCGTTCCAGGTAAATTTTAAATACCTTTTCTGAGAACCCGTCATTGACCGCCATTGGCGAATAATGAACCTGTGCCAGGCTCTGCATCAATATCTGATCGATCGCTTCTTCTTTCTCGGAGACAACGGGTGCCGGTTTATGAATATAGGTATAAGAAACCAATGCTATAGCAGTAACCGGAAGCAATAACAATAATTTTTTGGATAAAGACATAAGAGAAGTTATTTATTTTACGAATTTACAAAATAAAACCTTTAATCGTTGTGGATGATATTCATTTCACAATAATTAACGGAAGGTATAACGGAGGGGGTCTCGGAAGGATACTTCTTTAACATTTTTTGTCGTAAGTCCGCATTCCTTCTGTTTGTAAATGTGATCCTTCTCCTGTTTTTTTCTAGTTTTGCATCATGAAAGCTTCAAGCATTTATGAGATTCAAAAAGAATTAAAAGCCTATTCTCCAAAAGAACTACTGGAATTCTGTGTGCGTCTTGCAAAATATAAAAAAGAGAACAAGGAATTACTCACTTACTTAATGTTTGAGGCTCAGGATGAAAAAAATTACATAGAAAGCATCAAAAAAGAAGTGGATCGTTTGTTTGATGACATTAACAGACAAAGTACCTATACTACCAAAAAAGGATTGCAAAAAACCGTTCGTGTCCTGAACCGTTTCATTAAATACTCCGATCAAAAAACCACGGAACTAGAACTCAGGATCTATTTCTGTAAAAAAGTAAAGACAGAAAAAATCAATATCTCGGCAAGTACCGTGATCAGTAATCTGTATGAACGTGAAAAGCACAAGATCAATCAATCCCTTTCCAGATTACATGAAGATCTGCAGTACGATTTCAAACAAGCGCTGGAAACGTTATGAACCACCTGTACAATTTCAGGCGGCTATCTGTTAAACAATAAGCCCACATCCAGGATCTCTTCAGCAGATTGAATAACAGGCAATGCTTGTAAATTTCCATAATCAAATCTGTTGATCTTATTTTTTTCCACAACATATAAGGTGTTCGAAATTTCGTCCCTGATTAATTGAACTGCAACATACCCGTTGAGATAGGGCGTCAAGCTACCGGATGAAAAAACATATTTATAGATCGTACCGGTAGAATGAGCCAGTAAATAAGTATCTGCATCCAGTTTTAATGCACACAGAAAAGATCCGGTTGCGATTGCATAAGGGTAAGGATTCCATAAATTATTAACTGCCCTGTCGTATAGCTGAATCACCGCCTGACCTTTTTTATTTCCAAATAAAAAAACAGTTGTTTCATTTTTTTCACAAAAGGAGACTACATCTTGCGTTAAATCAACCGTTTGTTTAGCAACACCTGTTGCATAGTAGCAAACCAGTTTTTTATCACCGTTTATCTTATGCAACTCTTCCGAAATCAGGAATCCATCATTCATAATCAGGTGAAGCGGGTAATATCCGGTGATCAGTTTGGCCGTATACATAACACCTCCCATATGATTGAACCCTTTAATCTGCTCATTATAAAAACCAATATAATAATCATTGTTTTTTGCATAAAAACTTGTGAAATAAGGTAGTGGTGGGTTCACAACCGGAGGTAAATCAAACAACAGCCGATCGCTGATCAAATCTGTTCCGAGAAAATGTCCGGTACCTTTTCCACAATGAAAAAATTTCTGAAAATAGCTATTGGTGGCTGAAAACAAATGATCACCGGAAAAATTTTTGTAGGGGATCAAGGAAGAAGAAGCACTGTCCACAAAAGAAATGTTGGTCTGTGCTGGATT
>CAZMRM010000239.1:0-6452 GCA_964568515.1 uncultured Chitinophaga sp.
GCTCAAAAGGCTATTATATATTATTATAATGGTAATAATGACAGTTCCATATTTTACTATAGAAAATTATTGCATCTCAAACCTGATTATTATCAAGGATATTTTAATATTGCGAAAGCCTATGCTCAAAAACAAGATTACCGGAATGTAATGGATTGCTTAAAAAA
Organism: uncultured Chitinophaga sp.; assembly: GCA_964568515.1. Classification (GTDB taxonomy): domain Bacteria; phylum Bacteroidota; class Bacteroidia; order 2-12-FULL-35-15; family 2-12-FULL-35-15; genus 2-12-FULL-35-15. Next base: position 168 of record CAZMRM010000239.1, read on the forward strand.
GTATGTGAGGCTTTCTAAAGAAAAATGTATTTGTTCATACTTAACAGAAACAGAAGAATTCAAAACAATCATAGATTCTCTTCCCTTTTTACCAGTAAAAGATTCCTGCTGTTATTATCAGAATAAATATGCGATTGACAATAAACTAAGACATCCCGAAGTATTATCGAAATTACAGTATCTGGATGGAAGGGAACAGGAAATTTTAGGCAACACAAACTATTGGCAAAAAGATGGATCTGCAGGAGAGGCACTATTAAAAAATAATTTTACAGAGTTTGCAGCATTGATTGATACCACCAACTTACCAGGTCATGAAGATATTGGAAAGGGTACTGGTTTGGTTCAGCTTATTGTCCTTCACTGTGACTATTATCCAAGTATACAATACAACTTAGGAAAAAAGATACTGATCTCTAAAGAAAAAGGATATGATCCAAAAATGGGGGCTTATATTATAGACAGGTCGTTACAGAATATGGGAAAGCCCCAGTTATATGGTACAGTTCTTCTAAAAAACAATACAGGAGAGGAGATTCTTTACCAATACGATGATTTGGAGGAAGTAAAAAAAAGGAGAGAAAAATTACATATGCAAACAATAGAAGAGTACTTAAAAAATAAAAGCATAACTAAATGATCTTAATTCTTTCCAATGCTTTTCTCCAATCTTCAGGATGAATCGGCTTAAATTCCATACTATATTTATTGATCAGTTAAATAGCATGATCACCTTTTAATACTCTTGAAACCTAGAAAGAAATTTTATCTAAAAGATTAGTGTTCAATAATAACCCACTGTTTCTGACTCATGAGGGGCGTACACTCTAAATTGTTTTATGATAATATACAAATTAAATTATTAAGCCAATGCTTCAGCTCTAAGAGCGGTTTCAGCTGGCTTTAGATCCCTCAGATATAATTTTGAAGTGGCGTTCACGGATACTTCAACAGGAATAAATTCATAATCCGGAAATACACTCAATATTTTTTTATTTGAAAAACGACTGATCCGATGTGCAGAACGTGCTGTTTCTTTTGTAATCAACGGAACAGCGCCGGTAATGAATTGCCGGATTTTTTCAGTTCTCCAGGCCACACTGCTTAACACTTTACCTGCTTTGATGAGGGATCTTGGTTTTCCAAAGGACTCATGAATCAGATCAAAATAATTACGGAAAGAGATGTTCTCCGCATTCAGAATAAAACGCTGACCACTGATCGGACTTTCCATTAGTTTGATCATCAATGCACTCACATCACGTACATCTACAAACCCGCTAACACCATCGGTATAAAAACGTATCCCTTTGTAGGCCCTGCTAAACATGTTGGAGCTGCTTTGTTGCCAGTTTCCGCCACCGATGATCAGCGAAGGATTTACAATGATCACATTCAGCCCCTCTGCTGAAGCCCGCCAGACTTCTCTTTCAGCACCATATTTACTGATTGCATAACTGGAGTGATCCGGAGATGATTTCCAAAACATGTCTTCCGTGATCAATGGTTCGTGTTCTTCTCTTCCTAATGTGGCAATAGAGCTGACATGACAAAATTTTTTTATGCTTTTTGTTAAGGCTGCATTTACAAGGTTGGCGGTGCCTTCTATATTTGAGCGCATCATTTCTTCTTCATACCGGGGTTCGAACGAAACCGTGGCAGCACAATGATAAACATATTCAATGCCTTCCAACGCTTCCAGCAGGGAATAGATATTCATCAGATCGGCTTCGATCCAATCAATACGGCTCATTAATTCTTTGGATGAACCGGAATAATAGGAAAAAACTTTTTCTACATTGGCAATTGAACTTTTTTTCCGCTTTAGTGCACGAACGGTCTGGCCTGATCTGACCAGATCATACAACAAATGACTACCAACTAATCCCGTTCCGCCGGTTACTAGAATCATATCTTGTGAATTGCCTGATGCGAATTTACTCAATAATTTGATATGTTTTGGATGTGATCAATTAATACCGGTTTTCGTATTTACTTTATTTTTGCCTGGTTTTCAGGGAGTTTTTATATGAATTCTTGTTGTTTACAGGCGGTTCCTTGTGCAAATTAATTGTAATTTCGCTGCAGGAAATAAGGCTTTATTATCTTTGCTATTCTATAGAAAAAAAATGAAAAAGAATTTTGTTGAAGAATTAAAATGGAGAGGTATGTTACACGATATCATGCCCGGAACAGAAGAATTATTGAATAAGGAAAGCATCAGCGGTTACATTGGATTTGATCCCACTGCTGATTCCCTTGGTGTTGGAAACCTGGTGCAGATAATGACCCTTCTTCATTTTCAACAGGCAGGCCATAAACCCTTTGCTTTGGTAGGAGGCGCCACCGGTATGGTAGGTGATCCTTCCGGAAAATCAGCAGAACGTAATTTACTGGATGAAAAAACGCTTCAGCATAATCTGGAAAGTCAACGTAAGCAGTTGGAAAAATTTCTGGATTTTAATTGCGGAGCCAACTCAGCAGAAATAGTCAATAATTATGATTGGTTGAAAAACGTTACATTTCTTGAATTCATACGGGATGTCGGAAAACACATCAGTGTGAATTACATGATGGCCAAAGATTCTGTTAAAAATCGTCTGGAGAACGGTATGAGTTTTACCGAATTCAGTTATCAGCTGGTGCAGGGATTTGACTTTTTTTATTTATGGAAAAATAAAAATGTGAAACTTCAAATGGGTGGTTCCGATCAATGGGGAAACATTGTTACCGGAACAGAATTAATACGCCGTAAAGAAGGAGGAGAAGCATTTGCGTTAACAACCCCCCTGATAAAAAAAGCAGATGGCAGCAAATTCGGGAAAAGTGAAAATGGGAATATCTGGCTGGACCGCACAAAAACATCGCCTTACAAATTCTATCAGTTTTGGTTAAACGCCAGCGATGAGGATGTAAAAAACTATATCCGCATATTTACGTTGTTCACAAAAGAAGAAATAGAAACGTTACAGGTGGCACAGGCTGCCTCTCCCCATTTAAGACCCATGCAAAAAGCTTTGGCAAAAGATATTACGATTCGTGTACATTCGGAATCAGATTATGTGGCAGCATTGGGAGCAACGGAAATATTTTTTGGAAAAGGAACATTGGAAGATTTGAAAAATATTTCAAAACGTACCGATTTTCATGAGATCATGAGTGGTGTGCCAACTTATAAGGTACAAAAAAATGAGATCCTGAAAGGTATTAATATTGTTGAATTACTTGTTGAAAAAACAAACGCATTTCCCAGCAAGGCAGAAGTAAAAAGATTGATACAGGGAGGCGCTTTATCTGTGAACATGGATAAAATCAATAGCTTGGAAATGTTTATTAATAAAGAGTATTTACTTGATAATGATTATATCGTCTTCAAAAAAGGTAAAAAAGAATTCTTTATGCTAAATGTGCAGGATAGTACGGAGACGTCATAACCATTTGAAAAGATTATACTTCGTCCAACGGTCCTGAAAGCGTCGGATCTTGCTACACCAGTAAATTACAGCCCCGGATATCGCTTGCATCGAACCTGCCCAATACTTCAAAGGAACCATCATCAAACGATTTTCCAAGATCCTGTGTTGCAATAAAGGCACAGGAATTAATATTGGCAAGGTCGATGACATTGATGCCACCGGTTCGGTTATACGGTAAAAAACTGAATGGGTCATTGGTGTCACGTATCAGTATCTTCATCCAGGGAGGTGTAAAAAAACGGCCCTCTCCTTTTGAATAGGCCTGAGATAATAATTCGGTCATTCCGTATTCACTATGAATAACCTTCACACCAAAACTTTCACCAAGTATGCTGTGTAATTCTTCCCGTATCATTTCCCTTCGTTTTCCTTTCATACCACCTGTTTCCATAACAAGGGTATGATTCAGCTTTTTGTAATTACCGGCAACAAACAGTTCAGCGATATCCAGCAGGGAATAAGTGACGCCTAGTAAAATAGTTTTTTGTTTGCCGGCCTCTAGTTTCTGAAGCGTTATCAGCAGTTCTTCATAATTGTGCAGGTAGAAACCACTTTCAGGGTGTTTGCTTTGTCTGATCAGGTCATCGGTCATGTATATCAACGAAGAACCTTCCCGTTCGAGATAAGAAGGCAGCAATGCAAGAATACAGTATTGATCCACATTTCCATAAAACAGCTGGAAAGCCTTACGATAGCTTTCTTCATAAACACGTATGTCCGTTACATAATGTTTACTTTGAGTTATTCCCGTAGTACCGCTGCTGGTAAAAATTTCCTGTGTGGGTAAATTTCCGGTAATAAGCTGATGATTTTTAAAAAATTCAATGGGAACAAAAGGTAGCTGTTCCAGTGTTTTCACCTTTTTGGGATCAATGTGTAAGTTTTGCAGGTATTCTTTGTAAATGAGATTATGAGCTGCCTGATGGTGGAAAACAGCAATGGTTTCCTGGTAAAAAGAATCGGGATCCGTAATGTTAAAAATAGAGGGGATAGGTCTCAAGGGCTGCAATAAAGGAATCGTTGTTGCGTTTAAAAAATTGTTTTCCCAAAAATAATTATTAATTTTAGGTTCTCAAGGTGAATTCATGAAGCAATTACTATTTTTCTTACTTTTTATAGCGGTGGCCGGTATAATGGGCTGCGTTAAAGAAAAACAGTTCCCTCCTCAACCCATCATTGAATTTGAAAAATTCATCAATTATGTCGGTAGCACGAATCAGGTTGATTCTGCAGACTGTATCATTAAATTCACTGATGGGGACGGAGATGTGGGAATAGCCAAAGGAGATACGATATCCCCTCCAAATTTGCGGTTGAAATATTTATACAAGAATCTGACAGATGGAAAGTTTTACCCGGTAGATGCCATTGACTCTACTGCTGTCCTCGATACATTATTTTACGATTACCGTATCCCTAATATTACGCCTGATGGTCAGTACAAAGCACTGGATGGTACCATTAAAGCCAAATTCAGAACAAGTCCTGTATTTTATCCTGGACATAAAGTCGTCAAATTCGAGATCGTGCTTTCAGATCGTGCCGGTAATAAAAGTAACCGTATCAGCACCAATGAGATTGAAATTCCTTGATCCTTTCCTTCCCTTTACCTGTTTGTTTGATCAACAGTTTTTCAGAAACTGCGGCTTACATTTAAAAAATGTGAATTTCAGTCAGGAAAATTTGATTTAGTTGCTTCTGCTCCAGTTTTGTTCAATGCTTACACTATCACTCAATTTAGGGGTAGGAAGCTCTTCTGCCGGGTGGGGTAATTCTTTGAATGATTCAATTATTTTAACCATGTCTTTTTCCAGTTCCTCCCTGTGTTCCACACGGGTCCAGGTAAGAATCTGATAAAATTCGTAAGGGGTTTCCACAACGGCAAATTTATAATACACTTCATTTTCTTCCAGTTTTCCGCTAATATCCGCAATCAATGCTTTATTACCATTGATTTCCTGACGTCCGGGAATACTTATTTTACCATTTTTGATGCTCTCCGAAAAGCCCTGGGAAGAGATGCTGTTGTAATAGGTATCCAAATTGAAATTCAAATCATAATCCTGCATGGTTACCTTTTTTTCATCAATGACAATTGCATAGATGTCCTTTTCGAGGTTTTGATACTGTAAGGATGCATCCTTTTGAATATCGTTGCAGGCCTTCATATAAGCAGGCATTTGGATGGTGTACCGGTTATTTACATTTACTTCTGTAAAAGTTGTTTCCTTATTACAGGCGAAGAGTATGGAAGCGATGATAACGAAAACGACTTTTTTCATTTGTAAGGATTACAAAAACAAATTTACAGGAAAAAAGTTCAATAAAAAAAATTCCTGCCAAGCTTATTCTTGGCAGGAATTCACATAAAATGTTAAAAAGGAGGAGGAGCAGCAGGTCCTGCTTTCGCCTGTCCTACAATGTACCTCTTTTTGCCTGTTCTCTTTCTATGGATTCAAACAATGCCTTAAAGTTACCGGCTCCAAACCCTTTGGCACCCATACGTTGTATGATTTCATAAAACAATGTCGGACGGTCCTCTACCGGTTTTGTAAAGATCTGTAATAAATAACCATCTTCATCCGCATCCACCATGATGGCTAATTTCTCAATAACATTCAGGTCCTCTTTCATCATTTCCATGTGTTTACCTAAACGTTTTGGAATTTCTTCATAATAAGAATGGGGTGGAGGTGATAAGAATTCTACACCTCGTGCTTTCAGTTCCATTACGGTTTTGATGATATCATCCGTTGCGATAGCAATGTGCTGAACCCCGGGGCTTTCGTAAAAATCAAGGTATTCTTCA
>CAZMRM010000240.1:0-1075 GCA_964568515.1 uncultured Chitinophaga sp.
TGCTTATTTATGCATTAGGCCGGTCGATAAATTTTTAACACAACCAGAATTGGAAACAGTGAAGTGGGAGAGAAGAAAAGAAAAAGAAAATCTAATTTTTTTAAATCAATATACATAAGTATGCATTACATTGTTGTAGGTATCTCCAATAATTCCAGTGTTGAACTGAATGATGAAGTGAAGTCCCTTCTTCCGGTTCATAAAATTTTTTCAGGCCGTCAAAAGCACTATGAGATGGTAAAGGATTATTTACCGGATAATCACCGGTGGATAGAAATTAAGAATGATATGCAACAGGTGCTGGATGAATATAAAAAATCAAATGAATCGGTTGTTGTATTTACCTCTGGTGATCCTTTGTTTTATGGTGTTGCCAATACCTTAAAAAAACTACAGCCGGAAGTTATATTAAAAGTATATCCTTATTTCAATAGCTTGCAGTTACTTTGTCATAAATGCAACATTGCCTATCAAAACAGCTGGAACACTTCTGTTCATGATCGCTCCTGGGATGAGCTGGACATCGCACTCATTTATCAGAAAGAATTGATCGGGGTATTAACGGATGCTGAAAAAAATCCGGCCCTGATTGCCCAACGCATGCTGACCTATGGATTTGATAATTATAAGATCATTGTAGGTGAAGCATTGGAAAGTAAAGCAGAAACGATCAAATCATTGTCTTTACAACATGCTGCAAAAACACGTTTTAACCCGCTCAACAGTGTATTGCTGATCAGAACAAGCCAGCGTAAAAAAGCATTTGGGATTCCGGATGAAGATTTTGTACAACATAATGATATACCCAACCTGGTTGTGAAAAAGGCGGTCCGGCTGATGAATCTTTCCCAGCTGGATGTACACAACCGTAAAACATTCTGGGACATTGGATTTGGTGCCGGCTCCATGAGTATAGAAGCGAAAAAACAATTCCCGTTTTTAAATATTTTTTCATTTGAAAAAAGAGAAGCCTGTGAAGAGTTACTGGAAAACAATACGATGAAACATTCAACACCCGGACTTACCAAAATAATTGCAGATATCATCGGTTGTGATCTTAGCATCATTGCTCCAC
>CAZMRM010000240.1:1085-6425 GCA_964568515.1 uncultured Chitinophaga sp.
GTTCGTTGACAGACTCTCCGCGCGATTTGAGCCCTTCAGTGGGGTGGCTCGCGTCGGATATGAATGTCAGAATTCGGACTCCGGCTGGGAAATTGCCCTGTTTTTAGGAGAACAGGATTATAATCAAACGGATCTGGTCAAACAACTGGACACGTACATCCTGCCAAAGGGGCGAATAGTTACCAATACAACAAAAAAAGAAGACAGCGTGCGTTTTACAGATCTTGTAAAACAGCTCAACTACAGCGTACTTGAACCGGTTACTTTAGCAACAGATAATGAAAAGGTGACCATACTTACTGCAGAAAAGCGTTAGGTATTAGCAGATGTTGCCTCCACCTTCTATAAAAAGAAGGTGGAGAATGTCCTCTCTTCATTTTTTTATTCCTTTGTTCTCGCTCTCCTTTCTTCCTCTGATTTTTGTTTCAGGTTATAACATGGCTTGGTACCAGATCCGGATACCATTTGCTTTAAATACACATAGCAAAAACGGAAGTTCACATAGCAAAATAATCAATTCAAATAATAACTAAAATGGGATGGCTTAAATTGACCGATAAATCCCTAAAATTGCATTTAAATTAATGAGGGGATCAACTAAAATCATCGAAACGCATGAGCCGAATAAAGCCCGTTCATCATTTTATTTTTTGGACATCTTTATACCTGTACTTCTTACTAACGGATTGGTTGCAGAATGCACTTATCCTTTATGGTTTCGTTCGTCTGTTAACGGTTGTGTGTTATGCATGTTCTTATTACTTGTTATTCTGTTTTATTTTCCCCGTTCTTTATGAAAGAAGAGGTGCTTTGATTGTTGCAGTTTTGCTGGTGTTCTCACTTTTTCTGACAGGCAACTATTTTCTTTATCAATGGTCGGTAACAGCTGCCGAAGAACCTGTTTTTTTAATTTTTCCGGACGAAGTGATAAAGTGGTTGATCACTTATGTATGGATAGTGATCATAGCCATGCAAGTTTACCGGAACAAAAAAGTAGTAGAAACGATGCAATTGACAGCACAAAGAGACAGGATATTACTGCTGAAAGAACTTGGTTTTTTTAAAAATCAGTTTGATTCTCATACGGTTTTTAATTTCTTAAATTATTGTTATAACAAAGTGCATAAAAAATCAGTTGAAACAGCAGAGGCCATAGAAGTTTTTTCAAGAATGCTGCGTTATTCGTTAAACAATAAATCAAATGAGAAAGTGTCCCTGGAAAATGAGATTGAATACATAGATGATTTTATAAAGCTGCAGAAATTATTAACTTCCGAATTAAACACGCAGTTCCTGGTAAAAGAAGGCAATTATTCGTCCTCTTATATTTTGCCCAGGGTATTGATGGCCATTGTTGAAAATGCATTTAAACATGGTAACCTGTGTTCAAAAGAAAACCCGATCACGATATCCGTGGAGTTATTACCGGATTGCCTGAGTTTTAGTGTATCGAATGAAAAGAAGAAACAAAAAAATACGGAACCATCCGGTATCGGACATTTCAATTTAAAGCAACAGTTAGAACTACTGTATAAAAATAAATATACATTTTCAATTAATGAAACACATACCTTGTATTCCTGTAATCTGAAATTAATAATTTGACAGAATGATAAAATGCATAGTTATAGATGATCAGAAGGATGCCATTGAATTGTTAACAGATCATATAAATGAAAGAAATGAACTGGAACTCTTACAAGCATTTAACAATCCTCTGAAAGCACTGGAATTTTTAGAAAACAATAAAGTGGATCTTATTTTTATTGATGTGCAGATGCCGCATTTGACAGGGCTGGAATTTATCGAAACATTAAGAGACAAGCATGGAAATGGCATTCCGAACATTATTTTGACTACCGGATTTGATGAGTATGCACTGCCAGGCTTTGAGCACGGTGTGGTGGATTATTTGTTGAAACCCATCGGAAACAAACGTTTTAAAATAGCCATGGACCGGTTTTTTAGCCGGAAGCTATTGCAACCATCCGCAGCCGAAAGTAAAAACAGCAATTACTTTTTTGCAGACGTCAATGGGAAAAAACAGAAAATAAATTGGAACGAGGTCCCTTACATTGAGAGTGCTGGTAATTATGTGATCATATACGGTGAAAACAACCTGAGAGTAACACAGTATACTTCCATGAATGCCCTGCAGGAAATGGTTCCGGTTGAAAATTTTATCCGCATTCATAAATCATTCATTATTTCCATTGATCATATCCATGCACTCAAAGGAAATGAAATTACTATGAAAAAAGGTGATGAATTCATTCACCTTCCCATTGGTGTTACTTATAAAAGCACTACGCTAAAACGGTTAAAAATTAAAGAGTAAAGCGAAGAATGATCTTGTGCAGCTGTAATGAACCAGATACGATTCTTAGGATCATTTGCAGATCGGAAGTTGTTTTTCAGGAATTTCCCGGATAATTATCCGGGCGTTTATCCTGTTTTTTTGACCGTTAGTTAAAAACGCACTTATAAGTAGCAATTAAATTACGGAAGCTTACTATATTTGAATACACGATCCGGTATTATCCATTTGTCAAATTCGTTTATAATTGAAGAACTACCATTACCATAAAAATTTTGTTTTCCGTACACCTCAGTTGCCTTTGAATTTAAAGGGATTGAGTAAAACGGAATTTTTTGATTTTACACAACAGTCCTCTTTTAAGGAAGCCATTTATATTGCTTCTCCTGTATTGTATGATGAGCTGGAGAAGTGGCACAACCATCAGCTAACCGATGAAAAGGAACAGGAAAAGCTTATCAATTCATTGTATAAGTATTATACCCGTATGCAAAGCCGCTGCACACCTTATGGTTTGTTTGCTGCCTGTGGTAGCGGCGAATGGAAAGAGGAAGACACCATTCTTTTGAGTGAACAGGAAAAAAGACATACCCGTTTGGATATGAACTATCTGTGTGCATTGGCTCAACAACTCAATACGCATCCTGTGTTACTTCCCCGTTTGCGATTTTATCCCAACAACAGTACCTATAATGTTGGTGAGACGCTGCGCTATGTGGAATATCATTATGCCAATAACCGCCGTGTTCACCAAATTACCGGTGTTCACTTTTCCACTTACCTGGATATTGTTTTAAAAGCAGCCATAAATGGTGCACGCATTACCGAGCTTTCCGCTTTACTTATCAATGATGAGATTACCGGAGAAGATGCCGATGGTTTTGTAAAAGAACTGATTCAGAGTCAACTCCTTGTTAGTGAATTAGAGCCTGCTGTTACCGGAGATGAATTCAGTTATCAGCTCATAGATGCATTAAAGCATCTGAACGATGATCATCATCCGGAAATTGAAAAGATCATCCGGCTGCTGGAAGCCACACAACAGGAGATCAATGCCCTTGATCACAGGGAGAGTAGTACTGCAGAAATATACAGGGCCATATTCACCCGGTTAAAAACACTGGGAACACCGATTGAAGAAAATCAGCTTTTTCAAACGGATCTTTACCGGAATACCATGCAGGCACAGTTAAATGAAACGCTTCAGAAAGAACTTTCACAGGCAATTCATTTTCTGAATAAGTTTTCAGTTGCCGGTGAAAACGGGAACCTGAAAAAGTTCAGGGAAAATTTTTATAATCAGTATGAACATGCTGAACTTCCATTGTTACAGGTACTGGATACAGAAACAGGTATTGGTTATACAGGGAAAGATTCGGCAGGTGTGAATAAATTACTGGATGATCTTTTTATTCCGGGTAAACCACCCGTCTCTTTTGATATTAAATGGAACCGGCAACAAGAGCTTTTGCAGAGCCGTTTACTGAAAGCTGCAAAGGAAAATGAATATACGGTTATTTTTACCGATGAGGATGTAAAGGAACATGATGCAGACACTACCATCCTGCCGGATTCTATACCGATCATGTTCAGGCATATCCAGGATGGCAGGATCTATTTGCAGAATTGCGGAGGATCCAGTGCAGCCAACCTTCTCGGACGTTTTGCACATGGTGATGAAGTGATTCACAGGATTATTCGTGAGATAACGGAGCATGAACAACAACTCAACAACGATAAAATTCTGGCAGAGATTGTTCATCTTCCGGAAAGCCGTATCGGAAATATATTATTGAGACCTGTACTTCGTAACTATGAAATTCCTTACCTTGGAAAATCGGCCTTACCTGAAGAACAGCAAATTCAGCTGCAGGACCTGATGGTTTCCGTACAGCAGGATAAAATCATTTTACGTTCAAAGAAACTGAATAAGGAAATTATTCCGCGACTAAGTACGGCACACAATTATTCGTTCAATGCATTGCCCGTATATCAGTTTTTATGTGACTTGCAAACACAGTATTTTGAAAAACCGGGTCTGGGTTTTAACTGGGGAAGTATAACCGGGAATTATAAATTCCTGCCCCGTGCACAGTATAATCAGACCATTCTGGAGCGCGCCAAATGGCAACTGAAAAAAGAAGATTTCGAAATTTTATTGAATGAAAAAACTGCTGATTATAATGCCCGGGTAGATGCATGGCGAAAGCAGCTGAATATGCCCTTACAGGTCGTACTCTCAGATGGCGACAATGAATTGCTTATCAATTTCAAAGATGAACGAAGCATCAAAATGCTGGTGAGCAGCATTAAAAAAAGAGACCGTATCGTACTGGAAGAATTTTTATTTGAAGAAAATAACCTGCTTGTTAAAGATAAACAAGGCAGGGGATATGTGAATGAGTGCATTGCTATTTTATTGAAGGATAAAAAGGCTGTACAACCACCTGCTTTAACGCTTCCTAAAAAAGAAGCAGCGGCCGATGCACCGCCTGTCACACGAAATTTTAGTATCGGAAGTGAATGGTTGTATTATAAATTTTATGCAGGTATAAAAACCGCAGATAAGCTGCTGGCAGAGATCATTCGCCCCTTAACACAAGAATTAACAGATAACGCCCATATCGATAAATTTTTCTTTATCAGGTATGCCGATCCTGAGAATCATATTCGCTTGCGTTTTCATTTTAATGATCTTTCCGGAATGGGACATGTGATCCAGGTGGTGCATAAAGCCATGCAACCTTATCAGGAACAGGGAATGGTTTCTAAAATTCAAACAGATACCTATAACAGGGAGCTGGAACGATATGGAACCAACACGATAGAATTAACAGAATCCCTTTTTTATATTGACAGCGTTGTAACTTTAAACCTCCTGGATTTAATTGATGGAGAAGAAGGGGAAGTGATACGCTGGCAGTTTGCCATCCGCAGCATCGATGATTTATTGACTGATCTTCAGTTTGGCTCAACAGAAAAATTGTCGCTGTTGGATGAAATGAAGACCGCTTTCTTCCGTG
>CAZMRM010000241.1:0-721 GCA_964568515.1 uncultured Chitinophaga sp.
GTAATGACTTACCAACCGATGAATTAGCTGTAACGATCAGGAAAAATTTAAAAGAAATTTTAGATTAGAGTGCCATCAATCCTTCGATTCCCTGCATTTCTTTATATTTTTCAATAATGGCATCAGCACTTAACATGACCTCTTTTACAGTGATACTTATGTATTTTCCATTACTACTTTGATTCTGAGTGACCACTGCTTCATCTGAAAATTTCGACTCAACCAAAGCAATTTTCCTGTTATCGGCTGGTATAATAAATTTAAACATATATATGGTTGGCCAGTTATCTTGTAAATTAAGCTGTTCTCTTAACTTGTCAAATTGTTTATCATCCATGATACAAAGGTAAGGTTAATCTATTTTGTTTTTTTATTTTTGTCATCAAATTAATTACATGCAAACTTTTAAAGTCAAAGGTGATTTTATTCAATTGAACCAATTGATTAAAGCAATTGGTTGGACCGAGAATGGTGCTGAGGCTAACAATCTAATAGATGCTGGTCGTGTAAAGGTAAACGGTGAAGTGGAATACCGTAAACGAAATAAACTGATACCGGGAGATAGAATAAGTTTTAATAATCAGGAAGTTATTATTGAATAATTAACCATGGTATACGCGTGATGCTGAAATAGCACCATCTTTATTTATTTCCAATACTTCTGCAACGAACATGTCTTCTTCTCCATTTACCTTCCGTGTATACTCCATAAAAACACGAC
>CAZMRM010000241.1:731-6415 GCA_964568515.1 uncultured Chitinophaga sp.
CAGTAAGCGTATTTACTTCGTAATGAAGCGTAGGAAGTCTGTCAAAAGCATCTTTCCACCATTTTCTTAATTGCTCTTTCCCTTGTACAAGGCCATTTGTATGTGGTTCACGTATTTTTAATTTAGGACTATAGTGTCTTGCCTGATCATCGTATAGGTTCAGCAGCTTTTCAAGGTCGTGTTCATTAAACGCTTCAAACCATTTTTGGGCAATGGCAATAGTTTCATGTAATTTCATAAAAATGAATTTATCCAAAAATAGTTGAAAAACTGTAGATAAAAATGTTTTTTGCTTAAAAATTAAGTCATTGAATTGCCTATTTTTACGGATGTGTAAACAGAAAATTCCAAGGTTGGATAGGCAGTAAATAAAAATTAATTCAAACACAGGTATGATATTAAAAAATGATTTGATACTAAGGGCAGCCAGAGGTGAAAAAACGGAGCGAACACCCGTGTGGATGATGCGTCAGGCAGGACGGGTGTTGCCGGAGTACAGAGAGGTTCGTTCAAAAATGGGTGGTTTTAAAGAACTGGTAGAAACACCTGAATTTGCTTGTGAAGTCACTATTCAACCCGTTGATATATTGGGAGTAGATGCTGCAATCATTTTTTCAGATATTCTGGTAATTCCGGAAGCAATGGGACTGCATTATGAAATGATTGAAGAGAAAGGTCCCTGGTTCAATAAAACGATTAAAACATCCTCCGATATTCAACAGCTTAAAATTGCAAAAGGAGAAGATTTACAATATGTATTAGATGCCATTAAACTGACAAAAAAAGAATTGAACGGACGTGTACCATTAATTGGATTTGCAGGTGCTCCATGGACTATACTTGCATATATGGTAGAAGGCAGTGGGAGCAAAACTTTTTCAAAAGCAAAAAAATTTTTATACACACAACCAAAAGAAGCACATGAGCTGCTTCAAAAAATTACAGACAGTACGATCAACTATTTACAGGCACAGGTTGTATCGGGTGCAGACATGCTGCAGTTATTTGATAGCTGGGCAGGAATTCTTTCTCCTGATCAATACACAGAGTTTTCATTAAGATACATCGAACAAATCTGCAATGCGATAAATGAAGTGCCTTTTACTGTTTTTGCAAAGGATGCTTTTTTTGCCCGAAAACAAATGGGACAATTAAAATGCAATACGATCGGACTTGACTGGACAATGGATGTTGCCGAATCCCGTGCTTTGATAGGATATGAAAAAACATTACAAGGAAACATGGATCCCTGCTTACTGTATGCAGATTATGCTACAATTCAGAAAGAAACAGAAAAAATGCTAAAAGCATTTGGCCCGTCAAAACACATAGCTAATTTGGGGCATGGCTTATACCCCGATCTCGAAAAAGACAAAGTAAAATGTTTTGTAGATACGGTAAAGGCTTTTGCCTTTTAAATTTCTCTTAAATAAATTAATGATCCGATCCCTGTTAAATGAGTTTACAAACGAATAAAAAAATAATTAATGCCTGGGCTACATACGACCTCGCTAATTCCGTTTATAATCTTGTTATCACGGCTACCATCTTTCCAATCTATTACAAAGCGATCACTTCCAAAGATAATGTCAGCGGGATAGTTTCCTTTCTCGGTTTTAAAATTAAAAATACAACACTCTATGATTTTGCGATTGCATTTGCTTTCCTGGTAGTTGCTTTTCTTTCGCCTATACTATCGGGAATTGCAGATTATGGTGGAAGTAAAAAAAGGTTCCTAAAGTTTTTTTGTTATCTCGGAGCCATCTCTTGCTCCGGAATGTATTTTTTTGTTGAAGGGAAATTGAACCTGGGTATTGGTCTGGCGATACTGGCATGTATCGGTTTTGCAGGAAGTTTGGTTTTTTACAATTCGTATTTACCGGAAATAGCTCCACCCAGGTTACAGGACAGAGTGAGTGCAAAAGGCTTTGCATTAGGATATGTGGGAAGTTCCGTACTGCTCATCATTAATTTGATAATGGTTCTGAAACCCGAATTGTTTGGCTGGGTTAAACCAGACGGTAAAGGCGATCCATTATATGCCATGCGTATTTCCTTTGTGTTGGTCGGATTGTGGTGGGCCGGATTTGCGCAAATCACTTTTCGTTATTTACCAAAAGTAAATGTGGCGGGTATAAAAGAAAAGAAAAGCAAAGGACATTATCTTATGCATGGTTTTAATGAATTAAAAAAAGTATGGAAGGAACTAAAAAAAAATCAACAACTTGTTCGCTTTTTACCTTCTTTTTTTATATACAGTATGGGAGTTCAAACGGTAATGCTTGTAGCGACCCATTTCGGATCCGATGAAATTAAAATGGAATCCGGTCAGTTAATCACCACTATTTTAATTATCCAGTTTGTTGCAATGGCAGGCTCCTATTTATTCTCTTTTTTATCCAGAAAAAATGGAAATATACATACACTCAAATTATCGACGCTGGTATGGGCTGCAATATGTCTGGGGACGTATTTATTTGTGTACACACCTTTACATTTTTATATTGTAGCCGCATTTGTAGGACTTGTAATGGGTGGAACACAGTCTCTTTCAAGATCTACCTATTCCAAAATGATACCCATTACAGAAGACAATACTTCTTATTTCAGTTTTTATGATGTATGTGAAAAGCTGAGCATCGTAGCAGGTATGGCAACTTTTGGTATTATCAATGAATGTAGTAATACGATGCGTTCACCCATTGTTGCACTGATCACTTTTTTTATTATAGGTCTTGCATTGTTGTTTCGTGTAAAAGAAATAAAATAAACGTAATTTAGGTTCAGAATTAATTGTAGCCGTATGATTGTAGATATATTTATACCATGTTTTATTGATCAGATTTATCCTGAAACAGCTTCCAACATGGTAAAAATTCTGGAAAAGGTTGGGTGTGGAGTTAACTACAATCCTGAACAAACCTGTTGTGGACAACCGGCATTTAATGCCGGCTATTGGGATGATTGCAAGGAAGTGGGAGAAAAATTTATCCGTGAATTTCAGAATGATCGTTATATCGTTTCTCCATCCGCTTCTTGTGTTGGAATGATCAAGAATTACTATCCCGAAATGTTTCACAATTCCGTATTGCACAACGAATACAAGCAAATCCAGCGTAACATTTATGAATTCTCTGATTTTATGGTGAATGTATTAAAAATAACGGATATCGGAGCAACTCTGAAAGGAGTGGCAACTTATCATGACTCCTGCGCCGCCCTGCGTGAATATGGTATTAAACGCGAACCGCGTGTTTTACTTGAGAAAGTTCGTGGGTTGGAAATGCGTGAAATGAAAGATACAGAAACATGTTGTGGTTTTGGAGGAAGCTTTTCTGTAAAATTTGAGCCCATTGCTGTGGGAATGGGAGAAAAGAAAATTGAAAATGCAGAAGCTGTTCAGGCAGATTATATGATATCTACAGACGTTTCCTGTTTGATGCACTTGGGAGGATATGCAAAAAATGCAGGGAAAAGCATCAAAATGATGCATTTGTGCGATGTTCTGGCAAGTGGCTGGGATTAAAACTTCTAAAACGATCAGTTACTTTATATTTGCCGACCCTCATGCTACCTTGACTCTTACAAAGAGAGCCTGTGATTGTAAGCGGCATTACCACTCATCATCACTAAAATAACAACTGCAATGTATCCGAATTCACCGGAATTTCAGTTCGGATAATTTATTAATAGAAAATCCGGTACATCAGAAGAAAACAAAAAGAATAAACAGGGTACAATAAAGATTTTAAGTATACGATAGGTATTTTAATATTCAATTTTAATTCAATCAATTATGCAGCAAATAAATAAAATTAATAAAAAGATAGTACCTGCTATTTTATATCTGACGTTAATAGCAGGAACACTGGATATTATTACTGCGCTGATTGATTTTTCGTTATCTACCGGTAAAAATCCAGCGATTGTGTTACAATACATTGCAAGTGCTATTGTCGGCAGATCAGCTTATGCAGGCGGTACGGATGTTGTGTTAGTAGGACTTTTTTTTCATTACCTCATTGCCTTTTTATTTACGTTCCTCTTCGTATTTTTATTTATTAAAAATAAGTGGGTGTCACACAATAAAATGGTTATTGGCGTTCTGTATGGATTGTTCGTTTGGGCGGTTATGAATTTAATTGTGGTACCTTTCAGTCAGGCAGCAATGCCTTTAAATTTTTATAAAGCCCTAAAGGCTATGCTGATTCTGATAGTCATGGTAGGTTTACCGCTGGCATTTTTAACACCTCGTTTTCTAAAAAACAAAGCTGGGAATTTTTAAAAACTTATCCTTTTATTTCATCAACTGCTTTTTGAAATTCAGCATTTGCTTTCAGATTTTTAAATGCATCGTCATTTACCAATCTGTTTTTATCCTTGTAGCCATTGTTAATGGCACTGTTTAAATAACGGATGGCTAATTGGGAATTTCCCTGAATGGCATTCAATTCGGCAGCTAGATAATGGGCTTCAGCGTTGGTTGGATCAACCAGTAAATATAACTTACTGAAATGATCTGCTGCTGCAATATTTTTTTGTTGTGTAAACTGGCTGCCCTGCACATACATCATTAAGCTTAAAAAGCTAAGAACCCGCTTATAAATAAGAGATTCATTTTTTGGGGCTGTTTTAATTTGGTTATTCAAAGCCGCAATATCTTTTTTCCACCAGTTAGCATCGTTGGATTGCACTGCTTCCATATATTTACGTTTTAAACGTTCTTCTTGTGACCAATCGGCTTCCTCTTTTTGAAGAGCAATATCAATTTCTTTATTGGTTTGAAGGTTTTGGTAAGTAGTAAAAAAATAGGAAAGATCACCCAGGCTTTCGTAAAAATTTATGGTTTTCCTGCAGCACTCGTAGGCATTCATCATTTCTTTTTTATTGAGTGCATTTTGTAATTCTTTTGTTGCTTGTTGAATTTTATTATTTACAAGTGTATCGTTTTTGAATTGAGGATTTTTTCGCATTTCATTTAACTCCATCCATAAAAATGCTTCATCCATGGTGGCTACAGGTGGCCATTCATGTTTACCATCAAAAACAAGTAATCCATGCTTAATGTTGTGACCGGCTAAATCAACTTTATCATATTTTTTTATTTCGACGTAATTAAAATCTTCATTGCCTGTGATTGCCATAAAAAAGTAATTATTTCTGGGGTTGGGAGCTATAGCTGCAGGGGCTGCAGCACCGCAACAGATGGTTCCTGTTATAGCTCCATTGTTCATTGTTAATGCGTTGGCAATGCGTGCGCCTCCGGAAAATCCTAAAGAATAAATTCGCTGTGGGTTTACGGAGAAACGACTTTGAACATCGGTAAAAAAAAGATTGGCGATCTTTTGGATATCCTCCCATTGGGTACCGTTTCTGGAATTATTGGAACCGACTAAGATGTAATTATATTTTTCAGCCAGTTCTTTGTAGTTGTTTACCGGTAGCTTTCCTGTACCATGCGGATCAAAAGCGAACATCACAGGATATAATTTATCAATGTTGTAAGCAGAAGGCAAATAAAGGGCATAGCTCATGGAAGTATCTGCTTTACATGTAATTTTGTCGATTACTTGCCCAGCGGCAAAATGTTCTTTCTGAATCTGAGTTTCTTGTTTTGTTTCTGCTGTTTGAGTTTCAGATTTTTTGTTCCGCTCAGAGCAAGAGAACATGTTAAAAACAGAAAT
>CAZMRM010000242.1:0-1558 GCA_964568515.1 uncultured Chitinophaga sp.
TATCTTTTGTTTGAGCCAAATATCCGATAAATCCTCCTGCAAAACTATCACCTGCACCTGTTGGGTCAAACACATCTTCTAATGGTAAAGCCGGTGCAAAAAATACTTGCTCTTTATTAAATAATAGCGCACCATGCTCTCCTTTTTTAATGATCAGATACTTTGGACCCATTTTCAGAATTTTTTGAGCAGCTTTTACCAAGGAATATTCACCGGATAATTGACGCGCTTCTGCATCGTTTACTGTTAAAACATCCACCATACCTAATGTTTTCTTTAAATCTTCCAATGCGATGTCCATCCAAAAATTCATGGTATCCAAAACAATCAGTTTAGGACGTTTTTTTAATTGAGAAAGCACCTGTTGCTGAACAGCAGGAACAAGGTTTCCAAGCATTAAAAATTCACAATTCTGATACGCGGCAGGAACCACCGGATTGAATTTTTCAAGCACATTTAGTTCTGTAACGAGTGTATCCCTTGTATTCATATCATTATGATATTTTCCGGACCAGAAAAATGTTTTCTCGCCTTCCAATACTTGTAATCCTTCTGTATTAACATGATGCTTGTGAAGTAATTTAATATGTTCCAACGGGAAGTCGCCACCTACCACAGAAACCAGATTAATTTCTTTTGTAAAATAGGAAGCTGCAAGGGATATGTAAGTTGCTGCCCCACCAAGAATTTTATCGGTTTTCCCGAAAGGTGTTTCAATAGCGTCAAATGCTACCGAACCTACTACTAATAAGCTCATATGTTATTTTTTAGAAAATATTTGTACAAATATATTGGATATTTGCAAAGAACATAGTAATATTGCACTCCTTTTTACAGGAAAAATTCCTTCTTAGCTCAGTTGGTTAGAGCATCTGACTGTTAATCAGAGGGTCACTGGTTCAAGTCCAGTAGAAGGAGCGGAAACAGCAAGGGTTACAACACATCGGCGGTTGTAACCCTTTTTTAATTTGCAGAATAATAGCCGGATAACAATATACATCTATCACGATATTCGTTTGAAATTTCACTGTTACTGTTAATCTCGTTACCAGTTTGAATAATAGAGAATTTTCTTCCATACCCCTGGAAAGTAGAAATATCTTTATCCACCAGTTTAACAAATTCTTAATATTCATACCTTTGCAAGCTATCTATTTATCCAATGAGTAAAGACTCCTTTCATAGGCTATCTGCCGCCGGTTTGCTGGTTACACTGGGGATCATCTTTGGTGATATTGGTACTTCTCCTTTATATGTATTGAATGCAATTATCGGAAAATCTGCGATTGATGGAAACATCGTAAAAGGAGCATTATCCTGCATTGTTTGGACACTTACACTACAAACCACATTAAAGTATGTAATGTTAACATTACGTGCCGACAATAAAGGTGAAGGTGGTATTTTCGCATTGTATACACTGGTAAAAAAAACAAAAGTAAAATGGTTATTGTTTCCCGCCGTAATCGGTGGTAGTGCTATTCTTGCAGAAGGGATCATCACACCACCTATTTCAGTTTCTGCAGCTGTAGAAGGACTTCGAATGTTCAAACCTTTA
>CAZMRM010000242.1:1568-6374 GCA_964568515.1 uncultured Chitinophaga sp.
ATTGTTATCATTATCGCCCTTTTTTCCATTCAGCAATTTGGTACAAAATCCATTGGTAAACTATTTGGTCCTGTGATGTTAACCTGGTTCCTGATGCTGGGAATTCTGGGAATATGGCAACTTTCTTCCAACTGGTCCGTTTTATCTGCCATTAATCCCTATTATGCTTACGATTTGCTCGTAAATCAAGGTGGGTTCTGGCTGTTGGGTGCCGTTTTCTTGTGCACTACCGGAGCAGAGGCACTGTATTCTGACCTTGGACATTGTGGAAAAACCAATATTCGCATCTCCTGGTCCTTTGTAAAATTGACCTTAATTTTGAATTATTTCGGGCAAGGCGCCTGGTTACTGACACATGAGGGTGAAAAACTCCATGAAGTAACGCCTTTCTATGGAATGATGCCTACCTGGTTCCTTCCTTTCGGAATTGCATTGGCAACCGTTGCAACAATTGTAGCCAGTCAGGCCCTCATTAGTGGTTCATTTACATTAATAAATGAAGCCATTCGTCTCAATTTCTGGCCAAAAGCAAAAATTAAATATCCCAGCGATTTAAAGGGCCAACTCTATATTCCTTCTGTAAATTGGCTTTTATGTCTCGGATGTATATTGATTGTTTTTTATTTTAAAGAATCCACAAAAATGGAAGCCGCCTATGGATTAACAATCATACTCGGCATGTTAATGTCATCGCGGTTATTGATCTTCTTCATGAAAATAAAACATTACTGGAAACCACTTATCTGGGGATTCATTATTACTTATCTTATCGTAGAGGTTTCTTTCCTGATTGCACAAATGGATAAATTTTTAAGGGGTGGCTGGATCAGTTTAATGATTGCGACAATGCTTTCAGCCATCATGTTTATCTGGTATTATGCAAGAAAGATCAGAAACCGTTATTTGGAATTTGTGAAGCTGGAAGACTACCTTCCTATCTTAGAAGATCTGAGTCATGATTTATCCATCCCCAAATATGCAACACATCTTGTTTATTTAACAAGTGCTGACAACCGGCAAGAGATCGAATCGAAAATCATTTATTCGATTATGCAGAAGAGACCGAAGAGAGCGGATATATATTGGTTTGTTCATGTGGATGTGGTGGATGAGCCGTATAGAATGGAATATAAGGTAAGTGAATTCATTCATGATGATGTGATCAGAATTGATTTCCGGCTTGGTTTCCGGGTAGCTCCACGTATCAATTTAATGTTCCGTAAAGTGGTGGAAGATATGGTAAAAAATAAAGAGGTAGACATCACGAGCCGCTATACATCTCTTCATAAAAATAACATCATTGGAGACTTTCGTTTTATTGTTATAGAAAAATTCCTGTCCTATGAAAATGAGTTGCCCATTTATGAAAAACTGATATTGGATATTCATACTTTTTTAAAGCGATTAAGTCTGTCAGAAGAGAAAGCGTTTGGTTTGGATACCAGCTCTGTAACAATAGAAACAGTTCCGCTGATTATTGCTCCTCCTAAAGAAGAAATAAATTTAAAAAGAGTTGAATAGTCTTGAACCTGATAAGTGCTTCTGAATACAAGAGGGGTCCATTTAAGAACGGACCCCTCTTTCTTTTATTTTAGAAGCTAATAGATCAACTACTTCAGATCATTAGCATTTCAACCCTGCCAATACCTTTTTCGCTTGTGCATTAGCGGGATCCAGTTCTGCAATTTTCAGCATATATACTTTCGTATTTGCGCAATCTTTCTTACTGGCATAATAAGCTGCAAGATAATTATACGCATCGATCAGATCTTTTTTGTTTCTTTCTATCTCTTCCGGTTTTACTTTGGAAATAAATGTTTCGTACAACTCTTTTGATTTCCATTGTTTATTTTCAGGATCTGTTTGTACGTTTGCTTTTGCTCTCCACAAATATCCTAATGCCAGATCCGGTTGTGCTACAACAATCTTATCAAAGGCAGAATCTGCATTCACAAAATCCTTATTGTAATAATAAGCACGTCCAAGAGCAAAATAATCATTTAATCCTGCTTTTCCATCGGCTACTTTCTCCGAGAACAACTGAATAGCATCAGTGTATTTTTTCATTCTCATGTATGAATTGGCCATTTCATTAGCTAATTCTGTTCTGGAAGTATCCATTTCCAATGCTTTTTTATAATCCAGTATTGCCAATGAATCATGTCCTGTTTTTGCGTTCAGTTTTCCATGATATTCATAATCCAATGCTAACAATTTATCCTTGCTTGCTTTTGAAAAGAATTCTTCACTGCTTTTTAATCCATTTTCAAAATCATTTGTTTCAAAATAATCATACGCCAAATAACGATCCAAGTAAACATTATTCGGATCACATATTTTAGCCTCTTTTGCTGCTTCGATAGAAGCAGCATATTGTTTTGCTTTGTATAAGAAGCCAGCATAACGTCCTTTTGCACCACAATTATCATTTAATTGAAGGTAACGCTTGTATTGCGCTACAGCATTCGCATATTGGCCAGCTCTGAAAAATATTTCTGCTTTTTCGCGGTAAGCAGGAGCAAATGAAGAGTCAATTAAACTTGCTTTTTTGTATAAATCCAACGCCAATGTATAGTTTTTAGCACGGTTATACAATTGACCCTGGCGTAAAAGTGCCTGTACAGATTTAGAATCCAGTGATCCTGCTTTCTCATAATTTTCGATGGCTTTGGTGCCGTCATTTTGCTCCAGGTAAGCATCTCCTGTCAGAAGATATACTTCCGGATTCTTGGGCTCCAACTTTGTTGCCGTAGCCAATAAGGTAAAGGCCTCCGGTAAATTTTTCTTATCCGCATTAATATAAGCGTCTGCTATTTTTAATAGCACCGTTGCATTTTTTCCAGAAGCAAGTGTGGTGGCTTTATAAAAATTTGCTTTTGCTTCTGTTTGTTTTCCCTCATACCACTGTACTTTCCCAAGACCCACATAAGGGAGTGGATTCGTCGCATTTACATCAGCACCTGTTTGATACATTTCATTGGCCATTGCCAGATTTTCATTTTTGAAAAAATTCTCTCCATAGTAAAAATAAAGATCACCATTATTTGGCTGAGCCTGGATCAGTTTTTTATATATTTCCTCTGCGGATTCAAATTGTTCATTTCGTGTTTGTTTAATTGCATCATTGAGTGTTTGAGCCGACAAACCTGATACTGCTATCACGCATATCGCCAAACTCCATCTTAACTTTTTCATAGAACTATATATTTAAATTATGCTACTAGAATTAATTCGTATTTATTTCAACAACCCTTACCGGAGCAATAGATGGAACAAGGCCCATCTTTAAAATCATTAATTGTCCTTTGTTTCCGGCCACGAAGTTTACAAACCCCATACCAAGCCCTCTTCTGGTTTGTCTGTTAATCATATAGACTGATCTTGTAAACGGATATTCTTTTGTTTTGATATATGCCTGATAAGGCTTAAATGCTTCGGAACCTTCGTTTTTTGAAATCGCCACCACATTTACCTGCTTTAAAAAATGTTGCGTTAATGTATCATCCTGATCGCTTATCCAATTCACACTTAATACACCAATAGCATTTTTGTTTTTATTTACGTAGTCAATTACTTCGGGATTGGATTTTACGGCAAATACATTTTTTGCAAAAGGCTTTCCTCCTAATAAGGAATCAACCATATAGCGGGCATTTGCAGAACCTGCATTGTCAAACACGACATCAATCTTACCGAGTTTAGATTTGTCATTCACCTGAGTCCATAAAGAATCCTGACCAAGTAAAATGGCGCGGAATTTATCTACTGTTAATGTACTGTCTGTATTTTCAGGGTGTACAAGGATAGCAATGGCATCTTCAGCAATTTTAGTTGAAATCGGATAAATGTTTGCTGCTTCAAAACTTTTGCGTTCTTCAGTTGTTATGTCGCGGCACATTACTACTACTTTACAGGAATCTTCAATCAATAGTTTGAGACTTTCTGTTTCCGGCAAATACTTAGCATGGATTTTAGCGTATTTATTCAACGACTGGAATGTAAATATCTGTGTATCGAACAACTGCTGGAAAGATTCATCAACCACAATGTTTACTTCTCCTGATGATGGAGTGTCTGTTTGATCATCAGATGATTTGGTTGATGTAGAACAAGCGTTAAATAGTATGAGAAATAAAAAAAATGGCAGGCATTTCTGCATACGTTTTTTATAGTTCAGAAAGGAATTATTTTTTTTCATGATCATCTTCTTTAAAGTTTAGCATGCTCCTTTTTTCCTTTACACGTTCTTTTTCTTTTATTTTAATCTTTTTATTCGCATATCGTTTATACGCTACATAAAATCGTAAAATTCCAAACAAAGTTAATATTAAACCTGTAATAAACCTTCCTTTTGTAAGAAGATCTGCCCAGACATTGGTAAATAAAAACAGTGCTCCTATAATCAGATAAAATGCCAGCAGGAAAAAGCTGAGAAAGAAGCGTAATGCGTTCCAGCCCTGTTGAACATTAATTTTGGTCATTCTCTTCGCGTTTAAATTTACTTCGGGTAAGGATGATCCGAATGACCGCATAAACAATCATAATACAACCGATTTGTTTTCGAAAAGCCGGAAAATAATCGATCCCGATTTCAGAAAATAAAAACAGTAATCCCAGTGCTAAGTAAACCGCTACCATTACAAAATTTGAATAGTAGCGAAATTTATTCACCTTGGGATTACTGTTAAAGAGCACTAATTAAATAAAATAATAACCTATTTTAACCTATTTCAATGTAAAACGTATGGGCAAGTTAAACTGTACACGCACTTCGTGTCCATTTTGTTTACCTGCTTTCCACGCTGG